>JBMOFB010000030.1:0-15949 GCA_049314475.1 Sediminibacterium sp. | reverse complement strand
AAATTATGTCAGCACACGAAATAGACTATCAAATTTTTGGCGAAGAAATGCAATATGTTTCTGTGGAATTAGATCCTCAAGAAACCGCTATCGCTGAACCTGGTGCTTTTATGATGATGGAAGATGGGATTCAAATGGAAACCATTTTTGGAGACGGCACACAACAGAATAGCAGTATTTTAAATAAACTCTTCCAGGCAGGTAAGCGTGCGTTGGTTGGGGAGAGCTTGTTCATGACCGCTTATACCAATACACAATACGGAAAGAAGAAAGTAAGTTTTGCATCTCCTTATCCTGGAAAAATTATACCAATGTTCCTACCAAATTTAGGCGGCAAAGTGATTTGTCAGAAGGATGCATTTTTATGTGCAGCAAAAGGGGTAAGCATTGGCATAGAGTTCCAACGCAAACTAGGCACAGGCTTATTTGGTGGGGAAGGATTCATCATGGAAAAATTAGAAGGCGATGGCATGGCTTTTTTACACGCTTGTGGCCATGTAATAGAAAAAGATTTACAACCAGGTGAAGTATTGAAAGTAGACACAGGGTGTATCGTTGGTTTTACATCGAACGTGAATTATGATATTCAGTTTGTTGGTGGCATTAAAAATACCTTATTCGGCGGTGAAGGTTTGTTCTTTGCCACACTTACAGGGCCAGGTAAAGTTTGGATACAAACCTTACCTATCAGCCGTTTAGCGGGACGCATCTTGGCTTATGGAACGTATAAGCGTAAGGAAGAAGGTAGCATCCTGGGAGGTATTGGTAATATCCTGGACGGAGACGGATGGAAGTAAATTAAAATAGAAGTCATAAAAAAAGAGGCACCACAATTGTGGTGCCTCTTTTTTATAGGTTTGAAAAACCTTAAAAGCTATTGCTTTGTAAATGAATACGTATAATATCCAGGATTACTTAGGTTTAAGACTACTTTGTATGTACCAGCGCCAAATTTTAAATTTGCACCACCAGCTTCTAATACACCGTCGCCACCGTCGTCACCCATATTGATACCCCAATCACTATTTGCTCTGAATTTTAATTCACTTTCAGCGCCTAATACCAATGTTCCAGTCCACTTTCCGTTATCGTATGTTAACTGCGTATCTGGGTTACCGCCCCATCCACTAAATGCACCTACTACACCCCAAGTTGTTTTGGTTGCAGAATAATCATTCGTAACAGTATTTGCATTAATCAAATAGTGTCCTGCAGAAGCAACACTTAAGTTACCTCCTGTTGTACTAATTTTTCCTGCAGCACCTGCTCCATAAGCTGTACCTGCCCAATCTGGTTGGTTGGTTAATTTAAATTCAGAAGCAGCATTAAAATATACATAACCTGAATAATTACCATCTTTACCTGGAGAAGCTAAGCTTGGGGCATTAGCTGGTGTCCAGTTTTGATATCCACCTGGTACATATAAACTTGCATATTCTTTATCTAATGTCACTGTGAATTTACCAGCTTGGAAGTCGAACTTAATAATATAGATTCCTGTTACAGCTGGGCCAGGGAAGTTATCAGATAAGTTGAATCCAAAATCTCCGCCTTTTGCTAAACCAAATGCATTGTTATTTGCAACAGAATATTTGTTACTCCAATCGCCATTTACTGGTAATGCAAGGTATTGTTGTCCACCAATTAAATAGAATTTACCTTGATAAGTCACAGAGTCAACTCTTGTAAATTGCTGAGTTGGCACAGGTACTGGATTATTCCAACCACCTGCTGTTGCAGAACCTACTAAGAATAAACTCTTAGAAGCTGGAGGTGTTACTCTTGGAGGGATAACATATGGTGTCATTGTCAATGTCAATACATTAGAAGCAATTTGTTCATTGTTATTTGCATAAGATGTAACAACACGAACATCCACTTTATATGCTGTATTGTATTTGAATCCCATAGACAACAAGATTGCATTTAGATCTTTTGCAACCATTGAATAACTTAACTTATTTGTCAATACAATTGAAGCTGCATTAGAAAAATTACGTCCACTTGAGTCAAGCTGTAATACATATTTAACCGAACTTGAATCAGTAGCGTATTGTGGATTTGTCCAACTAAATGTTACCGCAGTGGATAACGAATCGACAACCTTAGGTGCAATGGTAGTTGCAGATGCTTGCAATGTAGCACTAACTCCATTTTTGTAAACTGCTAATGGTCCTACCTTCTCACATGCAAATAATACAATTGCAAGTGAAGTAGTAAATAGGAAAGTTTTTAGAATTTGTTTCATTATTTAATATTTTACTTTTTACAACTTATTGTTTAGTTACAGTATATGTACCGGATTGGAAGTCGAATACAAGTTTATATTTACCTGCAACAACTGGTGCGTCAAATCCTGGATCAGCATCTTTCTTCTCAAATGTTCCAGAGTAAGCATCACCTGCTAATTTTTTGTACTGCGTTCCCCAAACACCATTCTCCTGAATCAATTTATAATTACCAGATGATAACATGTCAACTACTAATTCATATTGTGTATCAGAAACCTTGGTGAATTTTTGAATAGTAACAAAAGGAGCTACTAATGGATTTGACCATCCTGAAGCAAATGCACTACCTGTAACCCATAAAGTTCCTGCAGTTGGTACTGGCACTTTTGGTGGAGGTGCGTATGGTAATACTTTAAATGTTAATTTATTTGAAACTAAATTAGTTGCTGTAGTTCCTAATGAAGCAATGACACGCATTTCTAATTGAGCAACTCTTCCAGTTCTAACTTTTAAATCAGAAATTAAAATATTAAACGCTTTTTGAGTATAACTGATAGATAGATCTTGGCTTATAGAAACCGTTCTTTTGTTTGGACCATTAAAATTAGCTCCAGCAGTATCAATTTCTAAAGTATAAGATACATTCTGAGAACTCACACCAGAAGCAAATTTATAATTTGGATTAGTCCAACTTAACGTAACTGCTCTATCGTTTTCGGTATTGAAATTTAAACCAATGCTATCCTTAACGGAAGCAGTAAATACAGGAACATTGCCGCCTACAAAAGTATCTCTTGCTTCATCCTTTTCGCAGGAAACAAAAAACACCATCGCTATGCTCAAGTAGATTAATGATTGAATAATTTTTTTCATATAATTTATTTTAGTCTTTTAACAATGGTATTAATACCCTGCATTTTGTTTAAGATTTGTATTGGATGAGATATCAGCAGAAGGTATTGGATATAATTTTCTGAAAGCGCCAACACTAGTTCCACCTTTTACACCACCTTTCCAAGGCCATAAATAAGTAGACTCTACAAATTTGCCATATCTGATTAAGTCAGATCTTCTAAAGCCTTCCCAGTACAATTCTCTACTACGCTCATCTAAGATAAAGTCAGTAGTCATTTGTGCTGCTGTAATGTTTCCAGTTGTATTGCCATATGCTCTTTGACGGATGGTATTGATATAACCTAATGCAGTTGTTGCATCTCCACCAGTACCACCTCTAGAAACAGCCTCAGCATATGTTAAATACATTTCACTTAATCTAAAGATAGGAAAGTCGATATCCATCCAAGTTAAACTTGAGCCAGCTGTACCGTCTGCTTTGATATTTTTAAATTTAGTAATTGCGTATCCATCTGTGAATTTAGTAAGGTCATTGATTTCAGCAGATTGACCAGACGTATAAAATTGTGCGCGCTTATCAGTTGCACCTGTAATATCTGTGAACTTATCAGAAAAAGCTTTAGTAGTTCTTAATCCACCCCATCCGCCGTCTACTCCAAATTGAGTAGCATTCATTGAACCGCCTATAGCAGCGTGTGTTAAGAAGCTTGTTCCACCCCAGTTTTGTGTTTTTATACCATCAAAGTTGATAGTTAAAATAAATTCTGAAGTATGTAAATTATTATCTGCTCTCATTAATCTAGTGTAATCACTAATTAAAGAGTATCCAGCATCAATTACTTTTTTAGAATAAGTGATTGCTTCTGTATTTTTTGCAGTACCAGTATAAACTTGTGCGTTTAAATATAGTCTAGCAAGTAATGCCCAAGCTGCTGCTTTATCCGCTCTACCGTATTCATTTTTTCTAGCATCTACTAATTCAGCTTCGATTGCCTTTAATTCAGTTTCTATGTAGGTAAATAGTTCTGTTCTTGTTCTTTGTTTTGGCAATACTGTACCCAATAAGTCAGCTTCGGTAACAAATGGTACATTACCAAATAGATCTAACAAGACAGAATATTGATATGCTCTTAAAAAACGTGCTTCAGCTCTGAACTTTTTAATATTGTCTGCATCAGCTCCTGTAATACCTCTAGAAGCTAAATTCGCATCAGATGCTTGTCTAATGAAATCGTTCGCTAAAGTGATCTGGTAATAAGAGCGATAATACAAACCTGTTAACATTGGATTACTTGCAGACCAGTTCATATTGTGGAAATCCTGAATTCCAGGATCGCCCCAAGAAACAACAGCCTCGTCCGTGCTTAATTCCTGTGCTTTCCAGTACAATCTTAAAAAGTCAGAAGTACCTTCGTCAATTCCTTGTATATCTCCGTTACCTGCTGGACCATTATTTCCAGTTAATGCAAAACTTGCATATACTTTTGCAAAGGCTTGTTTGTAGCCAGCTGCATTTTTATAAACCGTATTAGAGGTAACATCATTTTTTGGTAACAAGTCTAATTGCTTGGAACAAGAAACCATGATGAAGACCGAACAAACTGCGGCTATAACTATTTTTAATTTATTATTTTTCATTTTTCTTTTATTTATACGAATGAATGAATTAGAAATTAAGATTTAATCCTAAAACAAAGGTTCTTGGACGAGGGTAGAAATTATTATCAATACCTCCATTAACTTCTGGATCTAAACCTTTGTATTTTGTAATAAGAAATGCATTTTGAATATTTGCATTAACTCTTAAATTCGCTTTATTATTAAATAATTTTCCAATATTATATCCAACATTGATATTGTCCATACGCAAGAAAGAAGCATTTTGAACATAGTAGTCAGATAAATAATAATTTGAACCATTACCGCTAAATCCTGTTGTTAAATAATCTCTTGATCCATTATTGATATAACCAATTGGATTTAAGAAGTTTCTTAATGTACCGCTACTAGAAGCTACGTTGTTGTACATATAGTTTCCAACATTAGCTCTTAACACAAATCCAGCATTCCATCTTTTGTAAGTTAAATTTGAACTTGCACCAAAGAAGAATTCAGGGTTGTTGCCTTTGTATTGATATAAATCTCTTTCATTCACAATACCATCTCTGTTTAAATCTGCAAATAAACCATCAATTGGTTTTCCTGCTTGGTCATACACTTGTTTAAATACAAAGTAAGAACCTCTTTGGAAACCTACTGATTGTATTAAAATGGTATTACCAGTACCACCACTAATACCACCATATCTAGCACCTGCATAAGAAGGATCGTCTGAAATAGTTAACTTAGTAATTTCATTTTTGTTATAAGTAGCGTTCAATGAAACATCCCAAGTTGTTGTTTTGTTCTTAATAGGTTGGAAGTTTAAAGTAAGCTCAACCCCTTTATTTACCATGCTACCTACGTTAGCAACAATTTTGTTACTAAAGTTAGTACCAGCAGGTTGGTTGATTTCATTTAATAAGTCAGTTGTAGTATTATTATACGCTTCGATCGTACCAGATACTTTATTATCAAATAAACCAAATTCTAAAGCTAAGTTAGCAGAAGCCGTTTGCTCCCATTTTCTATTAAAATAATATCCATTTGGACGGAAAATAGAATAAAAGTTATTACCAAATTGATATTGAGCTGAATTAGATCCTAAATTATAATAAGAGATATAGTCATAGTAACCAATTCCGTCTTGTTGTCCGGTTACACCATAACTAGCTCTTAATTTTAAATCAGAAAACACTGATGAGTTTTTCAAGAAGTTTTCTTCTTTTAATTTCCAAGCGATAGCAGCTGACGGGAATACAGCAAATCTATTGTCTGGGTTAAATTTAGAAGATCCATCCTGACGAACAGAAGCCGTTAATATATACTTATTAAGAATATTTAAATTTGCTCTTCCTAAATAAGAAGCCAAACGATATTCAGGAACATCAAATGCAAAATTTGGTGCGTTAACAACTGTTTTATTAAAAGTTAAATCACTAAAATTATAATTAGTTGTCTTATATTCTTGGTATTCATAACCAGCAACCAATTCTAATTTTGAACTTATCGCTTTGATATCTTTGGTATAGTTTAAATAAGCATTTAAATAGCTATTGCTTCTTGTTTGACGGTATTGGTTATTTACACCGCCGTGAAATTTATTTGCAGCGTCTTTGAAACGGTTATAAGTTGATGCCGCACTATCATTAATTACAGTAGTTCCTTTACCTTCTGCTACATCCATACCAGTGTTGACTACAACATGTAAATCAGGTAAGAAATGTACTTTATAATCAAATAGAGCACTTGCAATTTGTCTAGTTACATTGCTATTATTATTGTTTTGCATTAATAATCCTAATGGATTTTTTGGTGATAATGCCTTTAATCCAGTAGTAGCATTTGGATCTAACCATTCCCAATAACCCCCGAATCTTTTACTACTGCTTAAAACAGGTTGTGTTGGATCAAAAGAAGTAGCTGCACCAATTGCACCTTGATTTGCAAAACGACTTTCACTATTAGATAACTTATAATTTAAGTTAATGCTTAAGTGATTATCAAATAATGTTGGGTTTATATTTATACCAACAGTTGTTCTCTTTAATTCATCTGTTTTTAAAATACCTTTTTGATTCAAATTACCTATTGACAAACGATAAGGTAAATTTTTAGCAGCACCTGAAATACTAATATTATTATCTGTGCTAATTGCAGTTTGATAAATTTGATCTTGCCAATCTGTGTTTGCGTTACCCAATAATGATTTTAATGTAGAAGTTCCGTTTGCATTTACAATACTTCTAATTTCATTCGCAGTTAAAACATCTGCTTTTTTAGTAATATTTCCAATACTTAACTGAGATGTAAAATCTAACTTCATTGCACCTTTCTTACCTTTTTTAGTTGTAATTAAGATTACACCATTAGATGCTCTAGCACCATATATAGCTGCAGCAGATGCATCTTTAAGTACAGAGAATGATTCAATATCGTTAGGGTTAATCAAAGCCAAAGGATTTGCTTGTCCTGAAATACCACCACCATCAATTGGCATACCATCAATTACAATTAAAGGGTCGTTGCTAGCATTTAAAGAAGCACCACCTCTAATACGAATGGTACTTCCAGAACCTGGAGCACCGTTGTTGCTAATGATAGACACACCAGCAACTTTACCAGCAATCAATTGTTCAGGAGTAGTAATAGCTCCTGTATTAAAGTCTTTTGATGATATTGTTGCTACTGATCCTGTTAAGTCTTTTTTTCTAACAGAACCATAACCAATCACTACCACTTCGCTTAATTGATCTGCACTTTGTGATAAAGCAACGTTGATGGAGTTTTTGCCAGCAATTTGTACTTCTTTAGTTGCATAGTTTAAAAAAGTAACCACCAATGTAGTTTGATTAGAAGCCACATTGATGCTAAATGTTCCATCAGCAGCAGTTGTAGTTCCTTTATTGGTTCCCTTAACAGTTACTGAGGCAGCTACCAAAGGAGCTCCATTTTTTTCGTCAGTTACCTTTCCTGTAACTGTTCGATCTTGGGCAGATGCTGAAATACCAATAATGGCAAACAGTAAAACCACAAGTGTTTTTTTAATGTTCATAGGTTTACAATTTCAAGTTTAATAATCGTTAGTTTGTAATTAAAAATTTTTGAATTTTTTGTTTTTGATTAAGTTGTATAGATAACAAATAAACACCTGGAGTGCTTATTAAATTATATTTAAATATAGACATTTTTTGGAATCCTTTTTGCTGAAAGCCAGAAAAAATGACTCCTACTTCCTGACCCTGTGAAGTATATGCACGAATTGTTACCTTGCCGCTTTCTGGGAGGTTATATTCTAATATTGAATTGAATTTCAATGGATTAGGATAAAAATTGGTATTCATCTCTAATGCTGGCATATTCACATTCAAAATGTCGGTAATGACCTGTGTAGAGATATTCTTATTGGCATATACCAAGTACTCGCCTGGTTGTAAAGTCACCGAGGTGGTGCCATTTAATACTCCAACATATTTATTGGTAAATACACTGTACCAAATTCCATCAGAAGGAAAGCTTACGCTAGATGTTTGAGGGCTTACATCAAAGTTTCCAATAAGTACTAATTTAATTGAATCACCATTCAGCTGTACCGTTTTAAACAATCCCGTTGTATTTAAAGTGTATTTATTAGAAATAAAATCATTTACATAGGATGGGTTTGATCTTAGCTTTAAAAATTTTGCGTAAGCATCAAATAATCCTTTTCTGTTTGCATTGTTATAAAAATCCCATCGAATAGGCTTGTCGGACAATCTACAGTTATTAGAAATAGTTAAATCTGTACATGTATTAATAGAATAGTTATATCCTAATTCACCAAACTGCCACATTAATTTAGGGCCTGGGACTAATGCCCAAAAAGCGGCAGCCATTTCGGTACGTTTTAAAGCTGTAGCCGTATCTCTTGTATTATAAGTACCATTTGAATTCCCAAAATTTAGATTTTTAAACATGATCCTTTCCTCATCATGACTTTCCATATAGGTCACTAAATTTTGCTTAGCCCATCCTCTTCCATTTGCAAAGGCACCATTCAGTGAAGCATCCGTGCTAAAACCCATAGTGGATTGGTTAAAATTATGATTGGCATTGCCCCAAAGTAACATACCATAATTTGCCAATTCCGTTTCTTCGGAATTATCTGCAAAATGCTCTAGTATACAATAACTATTTAAAGAAGTTTTTTGCATAGTATCATAAATGTTTTTCCAAATAGCAATACGACTTGCATCATAATTGCCCCAAGCTCCAACATTTACAGGATTATTTTTTTGTGTGAAGCCTTTTGATAAATCCCATCTAAATCCGTCAATTTTATAGTTGTTTAACCAATGTTTTACTACCCTCGAAACTAATAATTTTGTGGCTTGTGATTCATGATTGAAATCATTACCCACATTAAAAGGATGTGTTGCCGCAATATTTAACCATGGATTATTAGCTGCAGGTGCATTATTTGTTCCATCCCAATACATTTGTGCTAGGGGAGAAGAGCCAAATACATGATTCATTACAATATCTAATACAACCGCTATTCCCTTGGCATGTGCTGAATCTATAAATTCTTTAAACGCCATCTCAGTTCCATAATATTTATCTAATGCGAATGTAAAATTTGTATTGTATCCCCAACTGTTATTTCCTTCAAATTCAGCAACAGGCATTAATTCAATTGTGTTTATCCCCAATCTTTTAAAGTAATCTAAACTATCTCGCAACTCATTGAAATTTTGTTTTTTAACAAAGTCTCGAATGAGTACTTCATAAATAATTAAATTACTCTTATTTGGACGAACAAAATTTATGTGCTTCCAGTTATATTTTGGCTTCGCTGTTTGTAATACACTTACAATTCCAGAAGTTTTACCTATCGGGTAAGCTTTTAAGTTTGGATAAGTGGCAGCTGGAATAAATCTATCATTATTTGGATCTAAAACTTTTTCTGCATTATAATCAGCCACTTTTAAATTACCATCTATCAAATATTGATAGGCATATTCTACACCAGGTGTTAGTCCATTTATTTGAATCCAAAAACGTGTACTGTCTTTTGTCATTTTCATTGCATTAGACAATGCAATAGACCAATTATTAAAATCACCAATAACATTAATACTTTTTTTATAAGGTGCATATAACACTAAAATAACTGAACTGTCTCCTGGTAAATAATTAATACCATCAGCAGCACCTATTGGAAGGTCCTCAAAGACCTGATTGTCATTCACATAAAACTCAGCTGTATCAGTATCTACAACCGAATTGCTAGTTCCATTTAAATAAATCTTTTGTGCACCTACTTTATTAATTATCTTAAATGCACTAATAGTATTTGTATTACTAGCTGTAGTCAATAATGTGTCATTAAAATAAATATTTAAATTGGCATTCTGATTTGATTTACCATTAATAAAAATAGTATCTCCAATTTTTTTAGAAATCGGTTCTAAACTTTTTACATAAGTAGGCTGGAATAAAGGACTATCAATGTTAACATGCAAGTTGTTATCATAAACATTTACATACATATCCGAACCATCTGCATTTCGTAAAACATTAGTGCCAGCGCCATCTCTAAATAAGATTGCAATTTTAACAATTTTCTCGTTGGCATTAGTAATACCAAAAAATGATCTAAGATTGGTAGTAATAGTATAAGACCATTTATTTTTTCCGAGCGGAACACATTTAAATTTAGCATCCGAGGTTCCCCAGGTTGACGCAACATACTTCCAATCAGAACCACTAGTGCTAAGCGTGGTGATTACGCCAATATGAACAAAAATATCATTGGTGTTTCCAATTAGTTTTTTGTTTCCAAAAGATGCATCGGCCGTAATCGTGGTTGAAGTATTTGCTTCGGTAATAAAACTAGGTGAGCTAACTAATAATTGTGCATTAGTTTGTAAGCTCAAAAAAATAAAAATAAATAAATAAATCTTTCTCATAAAAACCCAACTAGTTATGAAGGCAATATTATGGGATTCAAAATACGAAAAAAATCTAATATACTATATATATATGTTTACAGCTTTTGTTTAGGTTTTCATTGAAAACGTTCAACTTATTTCAGAAATGGATCTAATGCAATCGTTGGTTTGCCAGCATTATCAAAAGCACCTAAACTATATCCCTGCCAATTATTATATGATTCGGGCTCCCAATAAAAGACCCCTAAACCATTGTTTCCTTTAACCAGCTTTACTTTATTGATCAAATCCTGTATAAAGGCGTTTGCTTCAGTTGCATTGTCCCATGGCATACCAATTTCTACGACCATTACTGGCGTATTGTATCTATCTACCATATCATTCATGTTTTGCAGACATAAATTATTGGCATTCTGCCAGCCACCACTGGTAAAACTGGGATACAATGACATGCCAATGATATCCCATTTAGCGCCATTATTTTTTAAACCGTCAAAAATCCATCTAAACAAGCTATTATTATAGGCATTTGAAACGTGCACCATTACTTTAGCATTGGGAAAAACACTTTTAGAAGCATCATAGCCCGTGGAAATGAGCTGTGCAAAATTTTGCATATTCAAGCTAGCTTTGCCTTCTGGCCATAAAAGACCATTATCAGTTTCATTGCCTATTTGTACCCAAGTTGGTGTAATACCTGCATTCTTCAGTTGAGTTAATACAAATATGGTGTGATTTTTTAAAGAGTCCTTTAAAACAGGAAAGGAAGCAGACGACCATGCTGCAGGTTTTGTTTGTTTACCCGGATCGGCCCAGTTATCGCTGTAATGAAAATCAATTAATAATTTTAATCCTAAGTTTTTTGCTCTTATACATTTCGCAACAACATCCTCAATGCCATTCCACTTATTTAAAGGGTTTACCCAAACACGAATACGAATGGCATTCATGCCAATTTCTTTCATTAAAGCAAAGCATTCGGTTTGAACACCATTTTTATTATAGAATTTAATGTCTTTGGATTCCATTTCGGTTACCCAACTAATATCTGCACCTTTTATAAAATTTGTATCTATAGCTATTGGTTTGTTTGGCGGTACTGGAACAGGTGTAGGCTCGTCTATACTGGGTTTACATGATAATAGTAATATTATTATAAGACTAGACAAATACTTAAAACGACTGAAATTTAAACTCATGCAATTAATTTAGCATTTAAAGTTACTATTTATTTAGCTTTGAATAATATTGCAAAAGTTTTAAATTTTAAAATATGAAAAGGATTCTATTCAGTATTCTATTTTTATTGTGCTCACATCTTTCAAATGCACAAACTTTACCTAAAGTAGAAAATGGAACTTTGGTACGAATTGATAATTTAAATTCAAATTATGTACCTAAAAGAAAAATAGATGTTTGGTTGCCTATAGGCTATGATGCAAATAAAAAATATTCCGTTTTATATATGCAAGACGGTGAAATGCTGTTTGATACTTCAATTACTTGGAATAAAAAAAGTTGGTTAGTGCATGATCCAATTACAAAATTGGTAAAAGAAAATAAAATTAAAGAAGTGATTGTAGTTGGCATTTGGAATGGTGGTGAAAGAAGGCATTCTGAATATTTTCCTCAAAAGCCTTTTGAAATGTTAAGCTTAGATCAAAAAGCAACCATTAAAGAAGCGGTAAGAAAAAATAATGCTTCTGTATTTAATAATCATGAAGTCAATTCTAATAATTATTTAAAATTTATAGTAGAAGAATTAAAACCATATATAGATAAAAATTTTTCGACTAATTCAAATGCCAATAATACTTTTATAGCTGGGAGTAGCATGGGTGGCTTAATTTCTATGTATGCAATTTGTGAATATCCCAATGTCTTTGGTGGCGCTATTTGTATGTCGACACATTGGCCAGGAATATTTGAAATGGAAAATAATCCAATACCTGCGGCATTCTTACAATACCTTAATGAAAAATTGCCTAGTGCTCAAAATCATAAATTATACTTTGATTGTGGCGATCAAACCTTAGACGCGCTTTATCCGCCATTACAAAATAAAGTAGATGAATTGATGCGCAAAAAAGGATATACTCAAAAAAGCTGGATGACTAAGTATTTTACAAATCAAGATCACAGCGAAGTTGCATGGAGCGGAAGAGTACACATACCTTTGCAATTTATGTTGCAAAAATAAATTGAGCCTAAAAAAATTAGTTTGTATTTGCTTAAAAACTCAATTGATTAGACATACGCTTTAATTCAATCTCTGCAATTTTTGCACTAAACTGTAAACTTGTTAATCTAAAACCTGCTGTTTCAAAACTTTGTTGTGCTTGTTTTACATCTACAATAGTGGCTTCGCCTAATTTAAATCGCTCCATCACTAAGGACAATAAAGCATCAGACATTTTATAGTTCTCAATTTCAACAGGTGTTTGCTTTAAACTATTTTGATAGTTTTGATACGTCTTGAATAATTCAGTTGCTAAGGTTTGTGCAGTGTTGTCATATTGTATTTTTGCACTCACTGTATTAATCTGTGCATTTTTATAAGCACGCTTATTTGCAGTTCCCGCATATATTGGAATACTTAAATTAAATCCTAAGAATGGACCATAGCTTTCATTTAATAAGATGAACCCCGCTGCTGATTTATTGCTATTGTAATTGAATCCTGTATTAGCTCTTAGGGTTGGATACATCAAAGCCTTTGTTTCTTTTTCTAAAAACTGGTTTACATTAATCAATTGCTGTGCAGATTGTAACAAAGGATGCGCCTTCATTTTAGATTCTACATCGGATAAAATCATTTTTTGATCTACCTGAATACTATCCGTGAAAACATAATTTGAATTGGCTGGCACCACCATGCTATTGTATAAATCTGCTTTTACTTGATCCAATACCAATAACTGATTCTGCTTGGCTTGTAATAAAGCATTTAAATCTAAACTAGATTGTAAAAAATCGGCTTGATTGGCTACACCAATTTCTTGTCTTGTTTTTACAATGGCAACTCTTTGTTCAGATGCTTCAATTGATTTTTCGATTGTTTTTAAAAAAGCAATCTGCCTAATGACATTATAATATTGTTGCATCACTGTAGAACTCGTGTTCAACATTTGTGTTTGCAATACAGCTTCTGTCTGTTTTTGGATACTTTCTAGACGATCTTTAGTGGCAGCAATTCTATAGCCATTGAACAAAATCATTGTTGCCGATAATCCACCATTTAAAGTAGATCCATCCACACCACTGCGCGTCGTGTTCCTAGAAGCATCAGGAAATGTTTGATTGATCGTAGTGAGTGTATTGTTATTGGTACCATTTGCAGTCACTGTTGGTAATCCTCCAGCAACACCGTAATTGTTATTGTTTTGGGCAATAGCTACAGTGTTTTCTATCAACTTAATATCGTAACTATTTTGAATAGCGATGGTCACTGCCTCTTTTAAACTTAAATTATTTTGTGCAGCAATTTTTTCTTGAGAAAATAAAAGCACCAATAATAAGACTATAAAACTATTTTTTTGCATACTATAAATTTAATCCAGCGATTGTAAAAAACGCTATTTAGCAAGGTTTTTTACATCAACGGCGGATTCACATTGACTTAAATCTTATTTTACGAGGGTTCCTACCGATTCGCCCTGTACAATCTTCATTAAATTACCTGGTTGATTCATATCAAAGACAATGATTGGTAATTTATTCTCCATACATAAGGTAAATGCTGTCATATCCATAACTTTCAAGTTCTTAGTGATACAGTCTTGGAAACTGATGGTCTCGAATTTTTTTGCGTTTGGATTTTTCTCTGGATCTGCATCATATACGCCATCTACTCTTGTGCCTTTTAAGATCACATCCGCCTTCATCTCAATGGCTCTTAATGATCCGGCAGTATCTGTGGTGAAATAAGGATTACCTGTGCCTGCGCCAAAAATGACTACACGTCCTTTTTCTAAATGTCTTAAAGCTTTTCTTCTGATATAAGGTTCTGCCACTTGCTCCATATTGATTGCAGATTGTAATCTTGTATATACCCCTATTTTTTCTAGCATGGCTTGAATCGCCATGGCATTAATCACGGTTGCTAGCATCCCCATATAATCTCCATGCGCTCTTTCGATACCACTGTCCGCCTCGTTCATCCCTCTGTAAATATTACCTCCGCCAATCACAATCGCCACCTCAACACCTAAATCTACCAATTGCTTGATTTCATTCGCGTACTGCTCTATAATTTTTGGATTAAACGGATCACCATTTCTTTCATTTCCTAATAAGGCTTCCCCGGATAATTTTAATAAGATGCGTTTGTACTTTGGCTCCATAGTCGTTGAGATTTATACTTGCAAGATACAAATTTTGAATAAGGATTAAAAAGAAAAAGGGAGGTCAATGGCCTCCCTTTTAGCCCATTAGAACGACAAAGCCCCCGTTAATGGGGGGCTTTGAAAAAATCATTTGATATAAAGTATAAAAAAAGTAATTTCTTAATACCTTTTTTTATACTTACCCTAAAGCTACACGCTTGAATTCAGTTACTTTAATATCTGCACCTACGCTCTTAACGTGGTCACCCACTGATTTAGAACCGTCTTTAACAAAAGACTGTGCTAATAAAGTTTGCTCCTTAAAGAATGCTGCAATCTTACCTTCGGCAATTTTTGCAATCATTTCTTCTGGCTTACCTGCCATCTTTGGATCTTCTTTCATTGTGTCAATGATGATTGCTCTTTCACGAGCAACTGTTTCAGCAGGAACTGATTCTGGATCTACCGCTACTGGGTTCATCGCAGCAATTTGCATTGCTAAGTCTTTACCCAATTCAGCAGCTTCAGAAGTCAATCCAACTAATACACCCATTCTGTATGAACCGTGAATATAAGAAGCCACGTATGGGGCATCAACTCTTTCTAATTTAGCAGCAATTTTTTCACCGATAGAAGCTAATTTATCATTGATCATATCGGCAACTGTTGTACCATTAATGCTCACTGCATTTAATTCGTCCACTGTTTTTACATTATTTGCAACCGCAGCATCAGCAATAGTTTGCGCGAATGCAACGAACTCTGCATTCTTAGAAACGAAATCTGTTTCACAAGAAATACATACTACAAAACCTGTTTTGTTATCAGCAGAAGTTTGTGCAATAATCACACCTTCTTTTGCTTCGCGATCGCTACGCTTAGCAGCCACTTTTTGACCTTGCTTACGTAACCAATCAATCGCAGCTTCAAAATCTCCGTTTGTTTCTGTCAAAGCTTTTCTACAGTCCATCATACCAGCACCTGTAGCTTGACGTAATTTATTAAT
>JBMOFB010000029.1:0-16013 GCA_049314475.1 Sediminibacterium sp. | reverse complement strand
CCTCTCACTTTCGTGAGAGGCTTTGTATCGAGGTCCCGAGCGGATTCGAACCGCTGTAGAAGCTTTTGCAGAGCTCTGCCTAGCCACTCGGCCACAGGACCCTATTGGTTGACGAAATTAACGTAAAGAACTTAATTAGAAAAGAATTTTACTACTAAATCGAATTAAGCGACATTTGTTCTCTAAAACCTCCTTATGCAACAGGCTATTGGCGCATCCGAATTGATTATAAATCCCAGAGGAGCAGTATATCATTTGGATTTACGACCAGACGAGCTTGCGGATACCATCATCACAGTGGGTGATCCGGATCGAGTAGCCAATGTGAGCAAGCACTTTGATCATATTGAACATCAATCTGCGCATAGAGAATTTATTACCCACACAGGATTTATAGGCACAAAACGTATTTCGGTGATGAGCACTGGCATTGGACCCGATAATATTGACATTGCATTAAACGAAGTGGATGCATTGGTGAACATTGATTTTGAAACAAGATGCATCAAAGACACCAAAAAATCGGTGTCAATTATCCGACTTGGCACTTGTGGTTCGTTGCAAGGAGAAGTTGGTGTAGATCAATTGGTGGCAGGTACCCATGGTTTAGGCATTGATAATTTATTACATTTTTACCAACCGAATTACAATAACGAAGAGCAACAAATTTTAGCTGCTTTTGAACAACATACCAATATACAGGCGCATCATATTAAACCATATATCTCTAGTGCAAGTGCAGGGTTGTTAAAGCATTTTACAGAAGGATATACCCATGGAATTACAGTGACCTGTCCTGGTTTTTATGGCCCTCAAGGAAGGATTTTAAGATTGCCTTTAAAGATGCCGAATTTGGTAGATCAAATGACGAGTTTCCGCTTTGGAAATCATCATATTGCGAACTTTGAAATGGAAACAAGTGCGATATATGGTCTTTGTAATTTATTAGGACATCAGTGTTTAAGTATCAATGTGATTGTAGCCAATAGAGTGAAGCAAGAGTTTAGTAAAGATGGTGCAAAAGCAGTAGACCATATGATTCAAAAAAGTTTAGGTATTATCGCTTCAATTTAATTCAATCAAAGAACACGAATGGAAATTCAATTTTCAAAATATCAAGGTACAGGCAACGATTTTGTGATCATCGATAATAGAGATGGGAGCATTGCTTTATCCAATGCGCAAATTGCATTTTTATGTGATAGAAGATTTGGTGTTGGTTCAGATGGTTTAATCATGCTCGGAACAGCAGCAGGATATGATTTTTCTATGTCCTATTATAATAAGGATGGCACTGAGGGCACCATGTGTGGCAATGGTGCTAGATGTTTAGTGCAGTTTGCATTTGATCATGGAATTGTGAAAGAACAATATTTTTTTACCGCCATTGATGGGCCTCATGAAGCAACGATTCAAAAGAATGGTTGGATTCATTTAAAGATGTCGGATGTCAATGCTGTTGAAGTTGGTGATCATTTTTTTGTAACCAACACTGGGTCTCCGCACTATGTGCAAATGGTCAATGATGTTGAAAATTTTGATGTGGTAACAGCAGGGAAAGCGATCCGTTACAACGATCGATTCAAGGAAGAAGGCGTGAATGTTAATTTCATTGAATTCCATAATGACCATTTATTTGTGCGCACCTATGAAAGAGGTGTAGAAAATGAAACCTTTAGTTGTGGCACTGGCGTAACAGCTTCAGCCATCACATCGCATTTGAATAAATTAGGCGAACACCATGTATCCATTAAAACAATGGGTGGTGCATTAGCTGTGAGTTTTAATAACCAAGGTGGTGGCCACTTTAATCAAATATGGCTTCAAGGTCCCGGCACATTTGTTTATGCTGCTTCTATAAAATTAAAATAGTTAGTTTATGGCTTTGTTCAATGTAAGGGTGTATGGTATTTTAGTAGATGCACATCAACGACTTTTAGTGAGTGATGAATTCATTCGTGGGAACTATATTACAAAATTACCTGGTGGTGGTTTGGAAATTGGCGAAGGCACCAGAGAAGGATTGGCGAGAGAATTTATGGAAGAAGCTGGTATCGAAGTTCATGTGGGAGATCATTTTTACACCACAGATTTTTTTCAGATTTCTGCCTTCAACAATAAAGACCAAATTATATCCATCTATTATATAGTGCATACTGCAGATACGACAATTGTAAAGACAAAAGAAAAAGCCTTTGATTTTTTACCCCAAGAAGTGGCAGATTCAAATGGTACCGCAGAACATTTAAGGTGGATACCATTCAGCGAACTTTCAGAGGATACCATGACTTTACCTATTGATAAAGTGGCCATCAAAATGTTGATTGAACTATTTGCAGCAAAAAATTAGTGGGTATAGATGCCTCTTTAAATACCTGCATTTTCACCCATCGCTTCACGCTTCATTTTTTCAGCAGCTTCGGCGCCCACATAGTTTTCGATGCTGTTTCTGATGATATGAATCAATGGTGTTAATACAATTGCCATGGTGAACTTATACATATAGTTGACAACACCTACCGCTAATACAGTAGACCATGCCCATCCATTGCCTATTTTAAATGCAATGAATAAGACAACAAAACTATCCACCAACTGAGACACCACTGTAGACCCTGTGGATCTTAACCAGATCATTTTTTCTCCAGTTCTTTTTTTGATTTGATGGAACACGGTCACATCAATCAATTGACTGACCATAAATGCAATGATGCTTCCAATGATGATCCACATCCCTTGTCCAAAAATTGCTTCAAATGCCAATTGCATACTTGGAATACCGTTTTGCATTTTTGACTCCACCCAAAAACTTGCAGGTGCAGCAGACATGGCTAAATAAAACATGACAAATGCATAACTAATTAATGCCACCGCAATTAAACTAATTCGTCTAACTGCTTTTGGTCCATAATATTCATTCACAATATCTGTGATCACAAATTCTAAAGGCCATAAAAGTACTCCGCAAGTTAAATTAAAAGCCAACCCAGATTCACCAAATAAAGTCAAGTTCATTGGTTTAAAACCAAAAACAGCTTCTAACGAAAAAATCTTGCCTCCGATGCACTCTGCGATAAGGGCATTGGCAACAAAGAATGCAGTAATACCCAAAAATAACTTGGTGGGTTTGTCTTTTAAAATTTGATGAATCATACTTGTATTTAAATAAATAAAAGGCCTATCTGAACAATTAACATACTAAGGTTAAAAATAGTTTGCCAATAGGGCAAATTAATTACTTTTTTTTGAAGGGCTTGAATAAAAAGGATGAGTGCAAAAACAAGGTTGACAATAGGGGCTAATTCTAAACCCATCACAGCAATAAATTGGGCAATATCACGGGGAATCTTCAGCCATGTAATGAATAAAAATAAGGTCGAAAGGATGTATCCTAGGTTAACGATGACTGCTACTTTAGAAAAAAAGGCCAATGGGAAGCGTGGGGACATTTGTTGATATTTACAAGGTGCTAAAAGTACAAAAAAGCCTATTTAGTTGTAGGTTTGTTCCTATAAAATAATGCATATGTTCAAGTCTCTTTTTAAGTCTGCACTACCCCATCTTATTGCAGTAGCTGTTTTTGCTATTGTGGCTATTGTGTATTGTAAACCAGCATTAGAAGGCAAAGTGTTGCAACAATCAGACATCACTCAATGGAAAGGGATGGCACAAGACGCCCTTAATTATAGAGACCAATATGGCAAAACACCATTATGGACCAATAATATGTTTGGAGGGATGCCAGCCTATCAAATTACAGGTATACCAGGAAATGCCTACTCCATTGGTATGTTAGATCAACTATTCACACTGAACTTACCTGAACCAATTGGTTTATTTTTCTTAGCTAGCATTTGTTTTTATTTTTTAGCACAAGTACTTGGATTTTCTACAGTCATTGGTATTGTTGGCGGATTGGCCTATAGCTACGCAACCTATAATCCCATTATTGTGGTAGTTGGTCACATCACCAAAATGCACGCGATAGCTTATTTACCTTTCTTTATTGGATCTATCCTTTTGATATTTCAAAAGAAATATTACTTGGGTGCTATTTGTACAGCAATCGCAACAACATTATTTGTTCAAGCGAACCACCTTCAGATCAACTATTATGGCCTGATCATCGTCTTAGTGATGTCTGTCTTTTATTTAGTACAATGGATCAAAGCAAAAGATTTTACACATATTTTTAAAACAGTTGGATTTAGCTTGGCTGCTGGTTTAATGGGCTTAGCTGTGAATGCTGTCATGCTTATTGGCACTGCAGAATTTGGAAAATCAACCATTAGAGGTGGTAGTGCTTTGGCTACTAAGGATAGTAAGATTACCAATACTGGATTGAATAAAGATTATGCATTAAGTTATAGCATGTACTTATCAGAGCCATTGGTAATGATGTTCCCGCATGTTTATGGTGCTTCTAATGACCCTAATTTAGTAGACCCTGCTAAATCAAAAGCAATTGAAGTCTTACAACAAATGCAACCAGAAGTGGGTCAGCAATTACAATCTTTTTTACAATTTTATTGGGGTGGGATTGGTTTCACAGCAGGCCCTCCTTACGTTGGTGTGATTATTTGTTTCTTTGCCTTTATTGGATTTGGAAGCAATCAAAACCCAAACCGATGGTGGATAGGCACTGTAATAGTCTTATCTATCCTATTAGCAGCTGGATCTTATTTTGAATCCTTCAATTTATTGATATTAAAATATTTGCCACTCTACAATAAGTTCCGCGCACCAAGTATGATTATTGTTGTGCCTACTTTATTAATAGGAGTTTTAGCATTGTATGGTATGAATGCTGTTTTAAAAGCTACCAATTTTAAATCCTTCATTCAAGAACATAAGATAGGATGGATCGCACTAGGATTTGTATTTGTAGCATTAATTGGATTGTATTTTACTTCTGATTTTAAATCGGAAAGTGAAAAACAATTAATGAGTCAAATTATGCAAATACAAGACCCAAATCAAAAAGCAGCATTTGAAGGTCCTGCCAGAGATTTAGTCAATGCGATTGCTGATGACCGTAAAGGATTCATCGAATCAGATATCACTAGAACTTTTATTTTTATTGGCATTGCATTCTTGCTCATCTTCTTATACATCAAGCGCTCCATAAAAGAAACAATTTTTATAGTAGCTATAGGTATTTTAACATTAATAGACCTATTCCAAATCAATGTTCAATACCTAAAGGCAAGCCAATATGTAGAAGCATCAGAAAATGAAAATGTTTTTGCGCTAACTGCGTTGGATAATGCATTGTTGAAAGATAAGACTCATTATAGAATTATCGACTTAAGGCGTGGTGTTCAAACTGCATTCAATGAGGGTGCAATCATGGCGTATCATCATAAATTAGTTGGAGGATACAATCCGGCTAAATTAAGTATCTACCAAGATTTGATCGAAAATCAATGGTATAATTTCCCTAAATGCTTGCCTACTTTGAATATGATGAATACCAAGTATATCATCACAGGCAATATGATAACTGACACCATCCCTAACCCTGATGCTTTAGGAAATGCATGGTTTGTAAAAGGGATTGAATTTAAAAAAGGCCCAAGAGCAGTGATGGACCACCTCACTTATTTTAATCCAAAAGACACTGCGGTAATGGATGAGCAAGATAAAATTGAAGCTTTATCTGGACTACAGGTGGATTCAAATGCAAGGATACAGTTAGTGGATAATAAGAATGATGAAGTAAACTACACTGCCTCAACAAATGCGAAACAACTAGCCGTATTTAGTGAAATTTATTACAAAGATGGATGGAAAGCATATGTGGATGAAAAGGAAACCCCAATTGTAAAAGTGAACTATGTACTTAGAGGATTGGTTGTCCCTGCAGGTGATCATAAAATTAGATTTGAATTCAAACCTGATTCAATTACTGGCACACTAAAACTCGCTGGCGTAGCTTCTATCCTACTTTGGCTACTATTAATAACTAGTATTGTTTTAGCAATTAAACAATTTATGAACAAGCAAAATACAACCGTCTAATGCTTGTATCTGTTGTCATTTGTAGCTATAATCGCGCCGCATACATTGATGGTGCCTTAGATAGTTTATACCAACAAACCGCTTCAAAAGACAATTTTGAGGTCATTGTGGTAGATAATAATTCAACAGATGGAACAGAACTAGTGGTTGCAAAATGGAGATCCGAAAATCAAGATGGTCATTTTCATTATTCCACAGAGACCAATCAAGGGGCTTCTTTTGCTAGAAATACAGGAGCACAATTAGCCAAAGGTGCATGGCTTTGTTTTATGGATGACGATGCCATAGCAACACCATCCTATATCGAAAATATCATTCAACATATACATACCAAACCAGAGGCCATTGGCTTTGGTGGTCGCATCATCCCAAAATACATTCCTTCCGAGCCTAAATGGATGAGCTATTATGTCTCCTCCTTAGTTGGAAATTTTGATTACGCTCCTACTGCTTGTGCTTTTGAAAATGGGAAGTATCCTATTGAGTCCAATATGATTGTTAAAAAGGATGTCTATGATGCCATTGGCGGATTTAATACGCTCATACCTGGAGTGGTAGGTACTTTAAGAATTGGAGGAGAAGGGAAAGAATTGTTTTATAAAATTTTAGCACTGGGACATACAATTTATTATGACCCATCCATTTGTGTGCATCATGTGGTGGAAGTCAAAAAATTAACATCAGAATATATGTACCGTGTGGCAAGTGGGATTGGAAGAGGAGAGCAAGCCAGAACAAAAGCAATTTCAAAAGGGGCTTATTATAAAAAGATAGCCGAATATATTTTAAAATTAGGCGCTGCAGTCATACTAGGTATTAAATACATTTTGCAGGGGACTCCAGCTAAAGCATGGCCAGTGATACAATTTAGGATAGATGCTTTAAAGGGACTACTTGGTGGCTAATTAAATTCTTATACTAATTTTTCTTAAAAGCATAGACCATCCCACTATTTAGTTCTTTATTAGGAATATGGTGAAATTGAAAACCATGATCTATTAAAAACGAAGCAATTGGATTCACTCCTTTTTCATGCCATTCAACTAAAATAGCTGTTACATTTGATAATAAATGACTATTTTTTAGAGATTCAAAAATAGCATACTCTTCTCCCTCACAATCAATTTTTAAAACCAAAGGTGTATTAGGGTGTTTTTGAACGATAGTTGTTATAACATCCTTAGCAGACATTAATTCAACCTCCACTTCATGCCCATTTATTTTTGTAAAAGTTGTATTTGATTCTATTGTTGAAGCAGATAATGAACCACTTTCAAAAAGAGTAATTGTTTTTTTGCAATTACGATCGCTCACCCCAACATTGAAAAGCATTAAAATATTTTTTAATGAAGAGTTTAATGCTGAATTAAAAACCGCTTCCTGAAATGTCTCTGGAAATGGCTCATATCCATATACTGCTTTCACATTAGGCATACTAGCGAAAAAGTGACTTGCTACCCCCACGTTCATGCCAATATCAATGACTACTATTTCGGAACCCATCAATTCGATG
The DNA here is from genome assembly GCA_049314475.1 of Sediminibacterium sp. Taxonomy (GTDB): domain Bacteria; phylum Bacteroidota; class Bacteroidia; order Chitinophagales; family Chitinophagaceae; genus Sediminibacterium. Next base: position 8,479 of record JBMOFB010000029.1, on the reverse strand, counting down.
TCATATATTTTTTGAATAAAAATTTCATGTAATACTGCCATATTAGATAAAGAAGCAACTTTGAAATTTAATCCCTGAATATTAATAATAAAAAAATCTTTTTCTAGTTGAGTTACTTTAGCTACTGTGCTTTGTAAGAGTTCATTTAACATTGGGAATAAAAAGCCAAACCAATGTAATTGATGCATATAAATTTTATTACCAGAATCTTTAAAAACTAATTTATTTTTTTGTCGTTCTAGTTTAGAAAGAAAATGGAAATCTACTGTATAAATTACCAATAAATAGGCCAATTGAACACTTCGAAAAAAAAGTGTTGCGTAAATAAAATATATAAACTTCATTAAAATCCTTGCAATTTTCATATTTTATTTTTTACCCATTTTATTTAATAAGAAATCATAAATGCCGTGTATAGCATTCACATAAACAGCGCCAAGATGGTCATTGTATAAGAAATCATTTTTTAACATCTTCATATGGTCAAATAGGATAGCTTTTCTAGCTTTCTTGTCTAGATGTTCTACTTTAAACAATAAATACAGTCCATTACGGACAATATAATACACTCTAATTGGTGCATGTAAAATCCTTAGTGTCTTTTTAAAATTTTTAAACGACCTACCTAATTTTAAATACCCCAACGCATGTTGCATGATAATATTGGGAAAAATAATATTTTGATAGCCCTTGTAGGAAGCCCTTAAAGAATACTCAACATCTACAAAATCAATAAATAATTTTTCATCAAAATTTCCAATATTTTTAAAAATAGTTAGATTTAAAATAGTACCAGATGTAATTAAACTATTTACATTAAAAGGGACATCTGAAATAGCAATATGTTTTGGATCACAATTAACCCCAAATTGGGCTACTTGCTCCTTACCATAAGCATCGACTAATTGCAGATATTGCTCAAAAGCTCCGGGTTCAAAACTAGAATCTTGATCCATTGTTAATAAAAAATCATACCCTTCTTGTATGGCCTTATGCGAAGCCTCGTTTAATCTTTTAGAAATTCCTTCATTTGTTCCTGTGGTGATAAATTCATATTGAATTTTTAAATGGGCTAAATCATTCAAAGGATCAATTGAGGATGGTACTGAATTATCAAAAATGTATAATTTATTTAATTGATTTGCATAAGAAGCAATATTCTCAAAAGTCTTGGACTTATCTGGATGATACAATATAACAACCCCTGCTAATTTTAACATGTTCTAGTCTTAATGTATGCGAATTTAATATAAATGCTAAAAAGTTACTAATTTCATCTTATTAATTGATTTTCAAGCATGGGGCAACCTTTTATCTCTATTTGTATTCCCGCTTACAAACGACTCCCATACCTGAAACGTTTGTTGGCCTCAATTGCAGAGCAAAGCTACAAGCATTATGAAATAATTGTATCTGATGACAGTGATGATGATTCGGTGTATCATTTTCTTCAATCATTCAATCAGTTAGTTTCAATACAATATTTTAAAAATACGCCCTCTTTAGGCACCCCTGCCAATTGGAATGCAGCCATCTCAAAAGCAAAGGGTGAATGGATAAAATTAATGCATGATGATGATTGGTTTTCAAATAAAGAGAGTTTACAAAAATTTGCAGATGCTACAATATATGGTCCAAAATTCATCTATTCATCTTATAGTAATTTTATAGAAACCGAAGAAAGCTTTCAAACCGTTCATCATAATAAGACCCAGCTAAAACGCATTTTAAGACAACCTTTACTTTTATTGTCCGAAAATATCATTGGACCGCCAAGTGTGACCTTGTTTCACAAAACTGTGTTGGAGCAATACGATGAAAGAATGAAGTGGAGGGTTGATTTGGAATATTACATTAGAGTTCTTTTAAAAGAAAAAGAAGTATATCATATACAAGACAATTTAATTCATGTTGGTGTGAGCGAGAGTCAAGTAACTAATTATTGTATTAATGTGCCAAAAGTTGAAATTCCAGAAGGGTACATTTTATTAGAGAAATATGGTACTACCCCTTTAAAAAATATGATTGTGTACGATGCCTGGTGGCGCATACTAAGAAATTGCCAAATTAGATCTGAAAATGATCTAACTCAATTTGGAAATACCCATTGGCCAGTGGCTATCATAAATATGGTTCATCTACAATCTAAATTTTCAAGCGCTCTTTTAAAAAACGGTTTTATTTCAAAAATATCAATGACTTTTTCTTACTTACAAAATATTATTCAAGGTAAACTATAACTATTGAAATTATCCATCATCATAGTAAACTATAAATCATCGCATTTTATTAAGGATTGTTTGCAATCTGCGGTTGCTTTTGAATCTTATAAAAGTTTCGAATGGATTGTTGTTGATAATGATTCTAAAGATCAAAGTAAAGAAATATTATTAAATGAATTTCCATTTCTACTATGGCATGACATGGGATACAATGCTGGTTTTGCAAGAGCTAACAATGCAGGTATTAAAATAGCAAAAGGTGAATCGATTTTATTGCTTAACCCGGATACCATTATATTAAATGATGCTATAAACGTTTGCTTACAAGAATTTGAGAAATCATCAAATATTGCTTGCGGTGTTCAAATGTTAAATAAAGATTTAACAACTCAAATTTCTGGAAGCCACTTTATGAAAGGAGGGTTAAACCACTTACTGCCATTACCCTATTGGGGAGATTTTTTAAAACAGATTTCATTTATAACCAATATAAAAAAACCGAGTGTTGAATCTGCATCTTCAGCAGAAATAGTTGGTTGGATCAGTGGCGCTTTTTTAATGGTCAAATCCGATGTGATACAAAAAAGTGGACTAATGGATGAAGATTTTTTCTTGTATGGTGAAGAAGTAGAATGGTGTAGTAGATTAGGAAAATTTGGAACATTATGTATTTATGGTAACATAAATATCATTCACATTATTGGAGAAGTGATTTCTGTAAACTCCAACTCTGATGATAAATCCTATACGAACCTTTTTGATCGCAAAGGACTTCAATTAATGTTGAGCAATCATGTCCGTATTAGAAAACAATATGGCATTGGCTGGTTTCTATTTCAACTATTGAATTACAGCTTTGCTATACCCGTATTTTTCATAGGTAGTTTCTTTAAACATTTGATTCATTTAAATAATCCATTCAAGGAAGTAGATAAAGTATTGGGTTTAGCTAGAAATGTCCTAGTCATTTGGTCAAACTTGTTCTTAATTATCCAAAACAAACCTCATTTCTACAAAGTCCTTTAAGCTTTTCGTTATATTTGTAACATGGGGATTATCCAAAAACAAGGCATTAAGTCGTCTATATTTATCATGATTGGTTTTGTGATAGGTGCTGTGAATTTGCTTGTATTGTTCCCAATGTTCTTCTCAAAAAACGATCAAGGACTTGTTAGAGCCATGATTGATATAGGTGCTACCCTATCTGTTTTTTGCACTTTAGGTACCCTCCCTGTGGTGTATAAATTCTTTCCATTTTACAATCATTACCTAGGGCCAAAGAAAAACGAATTACCCTTTTTAACTTTAATCATTAACCTAATTGGTTTTGGATTGGTGATGTGGATTGGTTGGGAGAATAAAGATTTTATCATCAAAAATTTAGGTAAATCTCCAAGCCTTGCCACTTACTTCAACTATGTATATCCTTACACTTTCTTTTTAATGATTTTTTATTGGTTAGAGGCTTTTGCTTGGGGACTTCAAAAAGGTGTTTTTACGAATTTTTTAAGAGAAACAGCCGTAAGAATATTGACAACAATACTGATTCTTGCCGTTGGACTAAAGTGGCTCAACTTAAATCAGTTCATTTTCCTTTTTAGCGGTATTTATGTCATCCCAACTTTATTATTGATTTACAATTTATCTACCTCACAGGGATGGTCATTTAGAAGTTTTAAGATAAGTAGTGTAACAAAGCGCTTAAAGTGGAAGATGCTCAACTTTGCATTATTTGTTTTTGCTGGTCAGTTCTTTAATCTATTAGCAAGGACCAATGATACTGCTATGATTGTTGTTATAAAAGGACTGAGTGATGCAAGTATATTCGCTATTGCCACTTATGTAGCTGCAATCATGGAAATTCCACAGAGAAGTTTAAATGCGATTAGTATTCCTGTATTGGCTAAATCATGGAAGGATAAAGACTTTGCCAATATCAAGCATATCTATCATAAAAGCGTGTCCAATCTTTTAGCCATTGGATTATTATTATTTGGATTGATTTGGTTGAATATCGAAAACCTTGTGGCATTTTTAAATTGGATCAGTCATAACCAAGGAGGCGGCTATGACGCCTTGGTTCCAATTATTTTTATCATGGGTCTGGCAAAATTAATTGACCTAGCAACAGGCGTGAATGGACAAATTATTGGCACATCTAATTATTGGAGATTTGATTTCTTTACTAACCTATTCTACATTGTTTTATCTATTCCTTTGAACTTTTATTTAATTACCAACTATTCATTGATTGGCTTGGCTTATTCAAATCTAGCTGCACTTACTTTATACAATAGTGTGCGCTTTTTATTCTTATATAAGAAGTTCAATTTGCAGCCTTACACCTTACAACATGGCTTATTCTTAATACTCAGTATTGCCTTGATGTTCTTAATTTACATCATCCCATCTACTTCCAATTTTGTATTGAATATTGCTATTAAATCCAGTATCTACGGTCTTGGTTTCTATGGCCTAATTATTTGGATCAATCCTGCTCCTGAACTAAAGGAGTTAGTACAAGGATTTTTGAAAAATAAATTATTCAGATTTTTAAGGCCCTAATTGCTTTACTTTTTCTAAAAATAATTGCATGCCCTGTTGCATTGTATCTGTCAATTGATACGAAATATTCTTAGTGTAATAAGTCTCCATGTCATAACCATGTGTTCTAGCAGGGAGTTGATTTAATACTTCATCAATATGCTCCACGCCATAGGCATTGGCATTATTAAACAAAGTTTTAAAATCATCTGGTATTGGTTGATTCGACATCCATGCGGCAAATACAAAAGGCAAACCTGTATGTTCAATCCAGGCTTCCCCTAAGTCATACACATATTCAAACTCCGATAAATTAGCCAGTGCCCTATCTCCAATGATAACCCCAGCGGTAGTTCCCTCAATAGACTGGATATAGCCCTCTTGAGCATTTAGGAAATGAACGTCTTTTTTCCAGAATTCTTGTAATAATATACGTGCCAATTGAACGGAGGTTCTGCTTTGATAGTCCAGGTAAATAGATTCAATTTGATCCATAGGGACTCTGCTAAATATGGCGACAGATGCCACTTTGGTTCTAGTTCCAATACAGTACTCAGAAACAATATGAGGATGCGATAAAAATGGGGTAATGGCCACTGGAACAAGGCCAATATCAATCTGTCCGTCAATTAAGGCTTCTGCTATCTTTGCTGGGTAGTCTTTTACCAGTTCTATTTTTGATAAAAAATCAGCTTTTTCTATCCCCAATAATAAGGGTTGAGTGTTGAAATAACTTACCACCCCAATGCGCCATCTCTTGTTCAATTGAATTAACTTTGTGCAAAGAAAAACCTTTTTTCTAAGAAACTTACTACTTCTTTAAATTATAAGACAATGTCTCAATTAAGCGCTATTTCTCCAATCGATGGTCGTTACCACAAACAAACAGCAGCACTAGGTGCTTATTTTTCTGAATATGCCCTTATCAGGTACCGTGTATTGGTAGAAGTGCACTACTTTTTGTTTTTATCAGATAAGAAATTCTTTAAAGTTCCACTAGGGTTAAGAAAAGCCTTATTGGAAGTTGTAGAAAATTTTTCTGAGGAAGATGCAGCAAAAATTAAAGCCATCGAAGCTACTACCAACCATGATGTAAAAGCGGTGGAATATTTTTTAAAAGCAATTTTAGACGAGCATAAAGCAAGCGCACTAAAAGAGTGGATTCATTTTGGATTGACTTCTCAAGACATTAACAATACAGCTATTCCATTGAGTTGGAAAAACGCGATGGAATCCGAGATTTTACCAGCCTATATTAATTTGCAAAATAGATTGTACCAATTTGCAAAACAATGGAAGAAAGTGCCTTTACTTGCTAGAACCCACGGTCAGTCCGCCTCTCCAACCACATTGGGCAAAGAAATCATGGTCTTTGTAGAAAGAATCAACCATCAAATAGAATTATTTAGTAGCATCCCTTATGCCGCTAAATTTGGAGGTGCAACAGGCAATTTCAATGCACACCATATCGCCTACCCAAAGAAAAATTGGGTATCCTTAGGAAACGAATTTGTGGATGATGTGCTTGGCCTTGAGCGTATGCAGTTCACCACGCAAATTGAGCACTACGATCATTTTGCCGCACATTGCGATAACTTAAAAAGATTGAACACTATTTTAATTGATTTGACTAGAGATATTTGGACCTACATTTCTATGGATTACTTTAAGCAGCAAACTAAAAAAGGCGAAGTTGGATCGAGTGCCATGCCGCATAAAGTCAACCCAATTGATTTTGAAAATGCTGAAGGCAATTTAGGCATCGCCAATGCTTTATTAGAGCATCTTTCGGCCAAGCTCCCAATTAGTAGATTACAAAGAGACTTAACCGATTCTACCGTCTTAAGAAATATTGGTGTGCCTATTGGGCATATCACCATTGCCATTAATTCTATTGAAAAAGGTTTAGGAAAGTTGATTTTAAATGAAGTGAAAATCAATGAAGACCTTGAAAATAATTGGGCGGTAGTAGCCGAAGCAATTCAAACTATTCTACGTCGCGAACAATATCCTAATCCTTACGAGGCATTAAAAGATTTAACAAGAGGCAATAGTAAGATTGATAAAAAGTCCATGCATAAATTTATAGATGGATTAAAAGTGACTGTTGCTTTGAAAAAGGAATTAAAGAAAATTACGCCTCAGAATTATACAGGTGTAACAGCGGAGTATTAATAAAACTACATTGAGTCAATTGCGTCTCCGTCATTGGACCCTTCTTCATTGGACACGTCCTCACTAGTCGCATCACTTGATGCATCTGCGGGAGGCACAATTTTTTTTCTGATTTCTTTTTTAGCCAGCAAATAATGTATTGGGGCCATTCCCTCTTTTTCGATCGCCATGGTCAACACTTCGGCTGTTGCTTGCGCATCTCCCCAAGCACGGTGTCTACCTTCTATGCGAATCCCAAGGTCACGCGTTAAAGAACCTAGTCCATATCTTTGTAAACCAGGGAATACTTTCTTACTTAAACGAATGGTGCACAATTTTGGTGCAGACCATTCATATCCAGATTTACCCAATAAATATCGAACAAAAGAATAATCAAAGCTGGCATTGTGCGCTACAAAAATGCGGTCTTTCAATAAATTATAAATCTGAGGAGCGACTTCTTCGAATAGTGGTGCTTGGGCCACCATCTCATCACTAATACCGGTCATATTCACAATGAATGGAGGAATTTTTTGTCTTGGATTCACCAAAGTCACATATTTGCCCGTTACTTCTACACCATTGTGCATCACAATTGCGATTTCGGTGATCCCATGCGTATGGGGCATCCCGCCAGTGGTTTCTATGTCTACAATTGCAAATTCCATTAGGCGACAAGTTCGCATTTTTTTGTCAATAATAGCTAGTGGCTTTTCCTTATTTTTGTAACTCATTATAGGAAAAGCAATTAGCATGGAATTGAGTAAAAATTTTATACCGGGAGCAGTAGAGACCAAATGGTATCAGCATTGGATTGACCAGGGGTATTTTCACAGTGTACCTAATGACAAGCCTGCTTATACGGTGGTCATCCCTCCTCCAAATGTGACCGGTGTTTTACACATGGGCCATTGCTTAAACAATACCATTCAGGATATTTTGGTGCGTCGTGCCCGCATGCAAGGGATGAATCCTTGTTGGGTTCCAGGTACGGATCATGCTTCTATTGCAACTGAAGCAAAAGTGGTTGCGATGCTAAGAGAAAGAGGGATTGCTAAATCATCTTTAAGCCGCGAAGAATTTTTGAGTTATGCTTGGGAGTGGAAGGAAAAATATGGAGGAATTATTTTACAGCAATTAAGGAAGATGGGATGTAGTTTGGATTGGGAGCGTACTGCTTTCACCATGGATCCAGACTATTATGAAACTGTTATAAAAGTATTTATTGATTTATACAAGAAGGGAAAGATCTATCGTGGTAAGCGCATGATTAATTGGGATGTAAAGGCAAAGACTGCATTGAGTGACGAAGAAGTAATACATAAGGAAGTCAATGGAAAGATGTACCATATCAGGTACAAATTAGATATACCTGGCAATGAATTTATTACCATTGCTACGGTGCGTCCCGAAACCATTTTTGGTGATACGGCTATTTGTGTGCATCCTAAAGATCCTAGGTATACGCATTTAGTTGGCAAGCATGCATTTGTGCCAATGATCAATAGACGCATCCCTATTATTGCAGATGATTATATAGAAATTGAATTTGGTACTGG
>JBMOFB010000028.1:0-16088 GCA_049314475.1 Sediminibacterium sp. | reverse complement strand
TTGCCGCAAAAGCGTTGGGAATCGAAGTCCCAGGCATCACCATCAATCGATATTGTGCAAGTGGATTAGAAAGTATCGCCATGGCGACTGCTAAAATTAGAACTGGTATGGCAGATTGTATCATTGCAGGTGGTACAGAATCCATGTCCATGGTACCTACTGCAGGTTGGAAAACTGTTCCAGCGTATTCGATTGCAAAAGACGAGCCTGATTATTATTTATCAATGGGATTAACTGCCGAGGCAGTAGCGAATGAATACAATGTGAGCAGAGAAGATCAGGATGCATTTGCATTGGCTTCACATCAAAAAGCAAAACAAGCCATTGACAACGGCTTTTTCAAAAAAGGCATCCTGCCGATTGAAATCACAGAGACGTATATCAACGAGAAAAATAAAAAAGCAACGCGCAACTTTACAGTAGATACCGACGAAGGTGTTCGTGCCGATACCACTTTAGAAGCTTTAGCAAAATTAAAACCAGCTTTTGCTGTGAAAGGAAGCGTGACAGCTGGTAACTCCTCTCAAACAAGTGATGGGGCAAGCTTTGTGGTAGTGATGAGTGACCGTTTAATGCAATCTTTAGGTCTTAAGCCAATAGGAAGATTGGTGAATTGTGCAGTCGCAGGGGTGCATCCAAGAATCATGGGGATTGGACCTATTGAAGCTGTACCAAAAGTATTGAAACAAGCAGGCATGAATTTAGACCAAATAGACCTTTTTGAACTTAATGAAGCCTTTGCGTCTCAGGCCTTAGCTGTGATTAGAACACTAGGTTTAGATCAAAATAAAGTCAATATCAATGGTGGTGCAATAGCCTTGGGGCATCCTTTGGGTTGCACTGGGTCTAAGCTAACTGTACAGATAATCAATGACTTAGAACGATTGAATAAGCGATATGGTATTGTTACAGCCTGTGTTGGCGGGGGTCAGGGTGTAGCGGGTATCATCGAAAAGCTCTAAATCAAAGTTCATCGCAACGTTCATCCATTTTTTATTGATTTTTGGGTAAAATGCAATAGCTTAGAACTTCATTATTTTAATAATAACATAAAGTTCATATGCGTATTATCACCCTTAGCTCTATGCTACTAGCATCTGTCTTAACAATTAGTCAAGCAAATGCACAAAAATTAAAGAAAGTAGCGACTACTCCAGTAGCGACTACCGAAAAAGTAGACATCAACAAAGTATTTAAAGATTGGAAGCCAAGAAATATTGGACCAGCAAGCATGAGTGGACGTGTTACGACCATTGATGCAGAAGTGGCGAATCCAAATCATATCTGGATTGGCGCAGCATCTGGTGGTGTTTGGAAAACATACAATGCCGGTGTAAGTTGGACGCCAGTTTTTGACGAGCAACCTATATTAAATATTGGTGCATTAGCTATTCAGCAATCTAATCCAAGCGTTGTTTGGGTAGGTACAGGAGAAGGTAATCCAAGAAACTCAATCAGCATTGGAGAAGGTATTTACAAAACAATGGATGCTGGTAGAACTTGGAAGCGCATGGGTTTAGAACAAACAAGAAATATCCATAGAGTAATTATTGATCCATCAAATCCAAACACAGTGTATGCTGGTGCGATTGGAAATCCTTATGGTCAAAGTAAAAATAGAGGTGTTTACAAAACAACGGATGGTGGAGATACTTGGAATCAAATCTTATTTACCAATGACACTTCTGGTCCTGGTGATATGATCATGGATCCTTCAAATCCTAATAAATTATTTGTTGCGATGTGGCATCATTATCGTAATCCATATCATTTAGAAAGTGGTGGAAAGGGAAGTGGATTATATATGACGATTGATGGCGGTAAAAATTTCACAAAATTAGGAAAAGAACATGGTTTACCTGATGGCGATTTAGGTCGTGTGGGTATTACAATTAGCCGTTCCAATCCAAATGTGGTGTATGCCTTGGTAGAATCTAAGAAAAGTGGATTGTATAAGAGTGATGACGGTGGCTATTCTTGGAAATTAGTGAATGGTCAAAAGTCGATTGTAGACAATCGTCCTTTCTATTTTCAAGATGTCATTAGCGATCCATTGAATGAAAATACATTATGGTATATCAGTCAAACAGTTCAAAAAAGTATTGATGGTGGAAAGAATTTTGAAACCATTATTCCTTACAGTGGCATCCACCCAGATCACCATGCATTTTGGATTCATCCAACCGATAATAAATATATTATTGACGGAAACGACGGTGGTATAGGTATCACACGTGATGGTGGTAAGACATGGATGTTTGATGAAAAAATTCCTGTAGGACAATTCTATCATATTAATGTAGACAATGAAATTCCTTATCACGTGATGGGAGGTATGCAAGACAATGGTTCTTGGAGAGGTCCTGCATATACTACAACACAAGGTGGTATTCGCAATTTTGATTGGGATAATTTATGGGGCGGAGATGGATTTGATGTAATGCCTGATGCAGAAGATGCAAATTGGGTGTATGCAATGAGTCAAGGTGGTAACGTAGGAAGATACAATACCGTAACAGGACAATCTTCTTATATTAAGCCGCCAGCACCAGATGCAAAAACATTATTACGCTTTAACTGGAACGCTGCCATTGCACAAGATCCATTTGATAAAAAAACAATTTATTTCGGTTCTCAATTTTTACATAAGAGCACCAATAAAGGAGCTGCTTGGGCATTGATTTCTCCAGATTTAACAACCAACGATAGTGCTAAAATTGACCAAAGAGACAATGGTGGTTTAAGTATTGACATCACTGGTGCCGAGAATCATTGTACAATTATTTGTATTGCACCAAGTGCGGTACAAAAAGGATTGATCTATATTGGTACGGACGATGGTAAGGTTCAAATGACAGCCGATGGCGGTGCAACTTGGACCGATTTAACCGCTAATATTACTGGCTTACCTAAAGGTGCATGGATCCCTCAAATTAGAACATCTGCATATAATGCAAATGAAGTATTTGTAGTGGTAAATAATTATAGACAAGGTGACTTCGCTCCTTATATTTTCAGATCATCAGATGCTGGAAAAACTTGGACGAATATGGTAGATGAAAAGAAAGTGACTGGTTATGCATTAACAGTGTTGCAAGATCCAACTGAATCCAACTTAATTTTTGTGGGAACAGAACAAGGTATGTATGTTAGTTTGGACAATGGTGCGCAGTTCCAACAATGGAAAAATGGCTATCCAGCTGTATCAACTTATGATTTTGCAATTCAAGAAAGAGAAGCAGATTTAGCCATCGCTACTTTTGGAAGAAGCTTATGGGTATTGGATGATATCAGACCTTTAAGAAAGCTAGCTAAAGCACAAAGTGCTAAATTCTTTATGAGTGTGCCTCCAGCTGCAATCAATTTGTCTATTAAGAATTCACCTTATGAGTGGAGTACATGGGGTATGTGGGATGCGCCAAACAAACCAACTGGTATGGCGATCTCAATTTATTCTACGGATACTGTGAAGAAAGCAAAAGTGCAAATTAAAGATGCAATGGATAATGTGATTAGAAATTTGAATGTTAAATTAGATTCAATAGGTTTGAATAGAAGCTACTGGGGTTTTGAACAAAAAGGAAAAAGAGGCGCGGGTGCACCAAAATCTGGTGGCGGTGGATTTGGAAGAAGAATGGCTGAAGGTGCAGCTGATGCAAGCCCTGCAGAAGAAAGAGAATTCACAGGTAGAGATGTATTACCTGGTAAATACAAAGTAGTGGTTACTGCTGGTAATTGGAAAGATTCTGCCATGGTGGATGTTGCAGACGATCCAAGACTTCCAAGTAAAAATGAAGTGGTACTTGCACAGGATAAATTATTAGATCAACTACAAGTAGTTGCAGACAAGTACAATGCTGCACAAGACCAATTAGATGATGCAGATTTAATTTTAACACAATTAAAAGCAGAGTGGAAGGATAAAAAAGATAAAGGGGTAGATAGCTTGAATAAAGTGCATAAAGCCATTACTGAAAAAGTGAAGAACTTAAGAGAAATGATGGTGGGCAAAAGACAAGAGAAGCAAGGTTACGGTACCGTTGCAACGATCACGCCAATTTCAATTATCCGCAATGCAAGTATGCTAGTAATGGGTAAGACTTCTATGCCAGGTGCACAAGAAGACCGCGCGATTGCAGAAGCGAAAGTAGTTGCCGATGAAGTTGCTACAAAAGTGAATGCATTCTTTGCAAAAGATTGGGCAGACTTTAGAAAATTAGTAGAAGCAACACCAATTAAAAAATTCAAAGAAATAGAAGCGATTAAATAAAGACGCAGCCCTCCGATTGGAGGGCTCGTTATTTTGACTATTCAAACAAGGATTATTCATTATAAATTTCAATTATGAAAAAACTACTTTTTGTATTTGCAGTATTGGTTGGACTAGTTGCTATTAGTCCTGCACAAGCGCAAAAGAAAAAACCAACTGAAACAATCAAGCCAGTTGAATTGGCGCAAGACCCAATTATAAAAGCGCAAAGCTTTAGACTGGTGGGACCATTTAGAGGTGGTCGTGCTGCAGCAGGTGTTGGTTCTTATACGGATGTAAATACATTTTACATGGGTGCAACAGGCGGTGGTGTTTGGAAGACAACCGATGCTGGTAATAATTGGAAAAATATTTCTGATGGCTATTTTGGTGGTACAATTGGTGCCATTGCAATTGCGCCATCCAATGAATCTATCGTTTATGTGGGCGAAGGGGAGAACTCCATGCGTGGCAATGTTAGCGAAGGTTTAGATGGTATGTGGAAGTCAACAGATGATGGAAAGACATGGAAGAATATTGGTTTAAAGGAAGCGCGTCATATTGTACGTTTGATTGTGCATCCAAAAAATCCAGATATTGTTTGGGCTGCTGTGATGGGTCATTTATTTGGTCCAAATGAAAACAGAGGTGTGTACAAGAGTTTAGATGGAGGTACTACTTGGAAAAAAGTATTGTACGTGAATCCACAAACAGGTGCAAGTGATTTAATCATTGATCCAAGTAACCCTGATATTATGTATGCGGGTACATGGGAATTGATTCGTACACCATATAGTTTAGAAAGTGGTGGTGCAGGTTCTGGTATGTATAAAAGTACAGATGGAGGAAATACGTGGACATCTATCAAAAATAACAAAGGATTGCCTAAAGGCGTTTGGGGTATTGTAGGTGTGGCGGTTGCAAAATCGAATACCGATAAATTGTATGCATTGATTGAAAATTCAAATGGTGGATTGTATGTATCCAATGATGCAGGAAAAACTTGGGAATTAGCAAGCAGTGATAATAATATTCGTCAACGTGCTTGGTACTACACCAAAGTGTTTGTAGATCCGGCGGATGAAAATAAAGTATACTGTCCTAATGTGAACTTTATGGTGTCTTCTGATGGTGGTAAAAGCTTTACTTCCTTAAGAACACCACATGGTGATCACCATGATTTATGGATAGATCCTAAGAATGGTAAAAGAATGATAGTATCAGACGATGGTGGTGCGCAAGTGAGTATGGATGCAGGTAGAAACTGGAGTACGATGATGAATCAGCCAACGGTGCAAGTGTATCGTTTGAGTACGGACAATAGTTTCCCTTATCGAATCTTAGCCGCACAACAAGATAATTCTGCATTCAGAATTAAGTCAAGTACTTATGGCGCATTCATTGGCGAAAGCGATTTTGACGTCACTGCAGGTGGAGAAAGTGGTTATATTGTTGCTGATCCATTGAATAGTGATATCGTGTATGGTGGATCTTATGGTGGATTAATTACACGCTATGACCATAAAACGGGAGAGAATAGAGTGATCAATGTATGGCCAGACAATCCAATGGGTGCAGGTGCAGAAGTGATGAAGTATCGTTTCCAATGGAACCATCCAATCTTCTTCTCTCCGCATAATCCAAAGAAATTATATACTGCAGGTAACCATTTATTTTCTTCAGAAAATGAAGGTGCAAGCTGGAATATGTTATCTCCAGATTTAACGACGGATGATAAAACAAAACAAAAAAGTTCTGGTGGACCAATTACACAAGATAACACGAGTGTAGAATATTATTGTACCATTTTCACTGCTGCAGAATCACCAGTTGAAAAAGATTTATTATGGACAGGTAGTGATGATGGTTTGATTAATGTGAGTAAAGATGGTGGTAAAACATGGACGAATGTGACACCAAAAGATGCGCCAAAATGGATCATGTGGAACAGAGTAGAAGTAGATCCAACTAGAAAAGGAACTGCTTATTTTGCAGGAACAAGGTACAAGTTAGATGACTTTGCACCTTATATCTACAAAACCACAGACTATGGTGCTACATGGACTAAAATCACCAATGGAATAGACCCAATGCACTTTACAAGAGCGATTGTAGCTAGTCCAAGAAAAGCAGGCGTCTTGTTTGCAGGTACTGAATATGGATTGTATGTATCTATCAATGATGGTGCTTCTTGGGAGCGTTTTCAATTAGACCTTCCAGTTACTCCAATCACTGATTTATTGATCAAAGACCATAACTTAATTGTAGGAACACAAGGAAGAAGCATTTATATTTTAGATGACTTATCATTTGTAGAAAACTTCCAACCTGCACCAACTGCAAGTCAAGTATTCCCAATTGCGAATACTTACCGTGTGCCTCCACAAATGGGTGGCAGAAGAGGACGTGGCGCAACAGTAAGTATGCCGGCAAATGTAGGAATGAATCCTGCTAAGGGTGTGGTGATTAAATATTGGAAAGCATTTGGATCTGAATCTGATTCTACAAGAGTGATGATTAGTATTTTAGACGACCAAAAGAAAGTGATCAAAACAATCAATCATTCAGAACCAGGTGGACCAAGTACAGAGGCAGGATTACAGTCTTACGTTTGGAACATGTACCATAAAGAAGCAGAAAAACCAGAGGCAGGTTTGATTCTTTGGAATGGTTCAACAAGCCCAGTGTTGGCTGCGCCTGGTAAGTACACGGCGAAAGTGACCATAGATAATACAGTGAGCGAAATGCCATTTACGATTGTGGCTGATCCAAATTATAAAGTGTCTGACGCAGACTTAAAAGCACAGGAGCAATTCTTATTAAAGGTTGCCGGTACTTTTAGCGAGATCATGAAAAATCTAAAGAGCATCAAAGAATTGCGTGCACAAATTGGAATGTTACAGAAGAAAACGAAAGACTCTGCTTTCCAAAAGCAAGCAAAGGAAGTATTGGCTAGCTTAACATCAATCGAGGAAGCATTGCACCAAACAAAGGCAAAGAGTGGACAAGATGTTTTAAATTTCCCTATTCGTTTAGATGATAAAATTGCTGGTGTATTTGAATCAGCAGCGTCTGGGTATACCGCACCAACACAACAAGTGCAAGGCGTATATGAATTATTAAAAGGCCAAGTAGATGCGGAATTCAATAAGCTAGAGACATTAAAGAAAACTGGCGTTAAAAAATTAAACGAAGCAGTACATCAATTAGCCATTCCAATTATTGGAGGATAATTGAATCTTTCATTGAATAGAGCATTCAATGATTTGTTTGCTTGAATAAAAAAAGGTCCCGAAATTTCGGGACCTTTTTTATGGATAGTAAAATCAAATTAGTTTAAAAGATTTTTATTTTTCGACTATTCAAAATCTGTATACAATAAATATTTTTTACGCGTCAATTTAAAAGCAGCTAAACCAGGTTGCCAGCTAGCTCTAATGGTTACAGCAGACTGACCTGATTTTAATTGTTCCATCAAACTTGCGTTACCAGCTAATTTATTAAAGAAGTAGTCGGTGGCTAATTTTGATTTAGGTGTAATAAAAAAACTATCCTTTTCAGGGAAAGCTTGGTACATCTCTATAATTAAATCTAGGTCAATCTTATTTGGTGCTTGTTGCTTGCTTAAATCCCATCCATAACAGGTTTGTCCATATAATTTAGAACTCATTGCACCCGTTCTTGGACCAGGGATAAAACTAAAACTTTTGCCTTTAATACTTGGATGACCAATATGCGCAAATGCATGTGCAGTACCTCGACCTTCACTCATCACTGAGCCTTCAATTAAACAGGTAGTTGGATACCAATAGATGGCATTCATGTCTGGTAAGTTTGGAGATGGCGCAATATTGAGTGTATACATTGATTTGTGGTCATAATTCTTACAAGCAATCACAGTGAATTGAAGCGGACTTGCTGCTTTATTGAGATTACTATCTGCTGGAGCAGTCAACCATTTTTCACCCACCAGCATTTTAGCATATTCGCCAATCGTCATGCCATATACTGTAGGGACCTGCTTCTTACCTACAAAACTACTGTATGGTTTTTCTAATACAGGTCCATCTACATAGTGCCCATTTGGATTTGGTCGATCTAAAATAACCAATGGTTTATTATTGGCCCAGGCCGCTTCCATATAATATTGTAGCGAAGAGATATAAGTATAAAAACGTGTGCCCACATCTTGAATATCAAATAGCAACACATCAACATCCATCAGGTCTGCTTCACTAGGTCCATATTTTTTTCCATAGAGTGAAACAATTTGTACACCTGTTGCCTCATCAATCCCATCCTTAGTTTTCTCACCCGCATCTGCCGTGCCTCTAAGACCGTGTTCTGGTGTAAATACTTTTTGTATTTGAATCCCAGATGCAAGCAAAGTGTCTATCAAGTGTGTATTGCCAACAGTAGCAGTGTGGTTGGTAAACAAGCCTACTCTTTTATTTTTTAAAAGTGGTAAATACTGCGTTGTTTGATAAGCGCCTGGCAAAATGGGTGCTGTTTTTTGGGCCACTGTATTTAAACTTAAAAAAAGTAATACACTGGCTAGCCAAATCATCGTTTTGTTTTTCATATTATATTTTAAATATTTTGACTCAAAAATTTTAACTCAAATATTTTCCAACAATAGGCATCCTTCTTCCCACGCCGAATGCTTTTGGAGATATCCGAATGATAGGACAAAATTGATTGCGTTTATACTCGTTGGTATTGACCATCTTTAATGTACGGTCTACCAATGCTGCGTCAAATCCAAGTGCTTTGATGTTGGCAGGATCTGCACGTTTTTCAATGTATTGGTAAAGTATTTGATCCAATATGGCATAGTCTGGTAAGCTATCGCTGTCTTTTTGATCTGGTCTTAATTCTGCACTTGGTGCTTTTTCGATAATATTTTTTGGGATGACTTCCTTTGTAGAATTTATATAGTTGGCTAATTCATACACTTGTAATTTATAACAATCTCCTAGAACACCCAATCCACCAGCCATATCACCATACAATGTACCATAACCAGTAGCTAATTCACTTTTATTAGAGGTATTCAATAAAACATAGCCAAATTTATTGGCAATCGCCATGAGTAAATTACCTCTTGATCTGCTTTGGATATTCTCTTCTGCTAAAGAAAAAGGAAGGTCTTTAAAAATTGGTTTTAATGTATCTAAAAAACTTTCATAGATATCTTTAATCTCA
Organism: Sediminibacterium sp.; assembly: GCA_049314475.1. GTDB lineage: Bacteria > Bacteroidota > Bacteroidia > Chitinophagales > Chitinophagaceae > Sediminibacterium. The sequence goes on along the minus strand of JBMOFB010000028.1, from coordinate 6,634 downwards.
ATAATATCATATGGATTGCCTAAGTTTTTACTTAACTGAACAGCATCTTCTACTGAATGCGGTGTGGAATAAGGTGAAGGCATTAAAATAGCATACACATTTTCTTTACCTAATGCATCGCAAGCAATGGCAAGGGTTACAGCGGAGTCAATTCCTCCAGAAGAACCTATAATGGCTTTTTTAAAACCCATCTTATTAAAATAATCCTTCACTCCAAGTACCAGTGCTTTATACACTTGGTCGATATTTAATGCAGGGACTAGATTTGAAGGATTTAATTCCTTGCTTGGAACAGATGCTGCAGGTTCAAGTATTGGCGCATTGATGGTGCCATCGTCATTGCATTCAAAAATTTGCATAGCAGGTTCAAACATGGGCAAAGCGCCACATAAGTTTGCATCTTTATCAAATACCAAAGAAGCGCCATCAAATACAATTTCTGTTTGACTTCCAATGGCATTGCAATAGAATAAGGGCTTTTTATATTTGACCACATTGGATTTAATGGTGGCTTTACGATCTTCGTCATGGGTATAATCAAATGGCGATGCACTCAGATTGAGTAAAATATCTGGGGATTGTTGCATCATTTTATCCATCGGACAAATCGTGTACAAAGGGTTGTCTCCAAGGTTCCAAATGTCTTCACAAATAGTGATTGCCAAATTTTTTCCTTTAAAGGGAACCACTTTCCACTCGCTCGCTGGTTCAAAATATCGATTCTCGTCAAAAACATCATAAGTAGGTAGTAATGTTTTATGAATCTCTGCTTGTATTTTTTGATCGTATAAAAAAAATGCTGCGTTGTATAAAGGCTTTCCTTTTTCATTGGTATTATGTGCAGGAGCGCCTATTAATACGCCAATGGTGTCTGCTGCTTTTCTAATGGTATCCACACTTGCATAACATTGATGGATAAAATCATTGAACTCCACAAAGTCTCTGGCTGGATAACCGCAAACACTCATTTCGCTGAATAAAATTAAATCAGCGCCTTGTTGTTTTGCGTGGTCAATGGCATCAATGATTTGCTTGGTGTTGGCCTCGAAATTGCCAATATGATAATTCTGCTGGGCGATACAAATTTTCATGAACCAAAGGTCGGTTTTTAAAAGAAATAACCTCGCTTTTTTTGTACTTTCGAGGATGCGAATAAACGTTTTATTGTATGGATTGATAGGGCTTGCCCTTGCTGGATGTTCAAGTCCTGCTCAAGATCCTGCAGAGCTTGCACCAAGCCCAAGGCTGACTGAAATTCGATTTGATAGTGCCTTCTTTGCTATGGACAGCTTGCATTTTGAGTCAGATTTAGCGAAATTGGTCCAACAATACCCTCAATTTTCAGAAGATTATTTTGACCGAATTTTAATGCTGTCTTCAAAAAAGGAGTCTAACAAAATATTGGCCTTCTACAAAGCCTATCTCCCAATCTATCAAGCCACAACAAAAATACAAGCACCTAAAAAAGCGACTCCTGAGATTGCAGAGGCATTTAAAAGATTCCATTTTTATTTCCCAACTTATACCTTACCAAAGCAAATCATTTATTTTATAGGGCCACTCGAAACCTACGGAAATGTGGTGACTAAAGATGGTCTTGCAATCGGGTTACAATTGTATATGGGCGCAGCATCTAGTTGGTATGACTCAGAGCAAATCAGTACCATCTATCCAAGTTATATTAGCCGCCAGTTTGCCCCTGAATATATGGTAGTGAACTCCATACAAAATATCCTGAACGATTATGACCCACTAGCAATCAATGGAAAGCAATTAATTGATCAAATGATTGAAATAGGCAAACGTCAATATATACTTAGTCAATGTTTACCAACTGCTTCGGACACACTTCTATTGGGCTATACAGGCAATCAGTTAAAAGCAATTAAAGAAAATGCTGGAGATATTTGGACTTTTTTATCAAGTCAAAACAGACTTTTTTCGGTGGATCCGAATCTGACTTCTGCAATTTTAAGAGAAGCGCCGTATAACGATTATTTTGGAGAAGACATACCAGGCAATGTGGGTAAATACATTGGCTACGAAATTGTAAAATCTTGGATGAGTCAACAAAATGGAAAGTCAAAAAGCGATCTTAATCAATTATTGAAAACCCCTGCTAAGACCATCTTTGATCAGGCTTCTATCGATTTTTAGTCCTAAAAAATAATTTATATATAAAATAAAATATTTTAAGTTTTCACCGTATGGCTTAATTTAATTTTACAGGTGCAATCATTTTGAATGCAGGAATCTTGACTTGAATGGCTTCTCTGTTTTCAATATTCTCCATACTATAATGGCCTTGCATTTTACCTAATTCAGTTTTCAAATTACAACCACTTACATATTGGTATTGCTTTCCCGGCATGATTAAAGGTTGAACACCTACCACACCTTCGCCTTCAACCACTCTATGTTCACCGTTACTATCATAAATCTCCCAAAATCTACGCAATAGTTTTACAGGAAATGAGTTGTGATTTTCGATGGTAATACGATAAGCAAACATAAAATCTTGCTGTAACGGGTTACTGTAATCTTTTTGATAAAAAGTTTCAACACTTACTTCTATCCCTTCTGAAATTTTAGAAATCATGACCAATTTGATCAAAAGTAACTTGCAGAGTATACTGCGTTATAAAATTAGGAATTATTTTATACAGCTTGCCCAAAAAGAGGGGCTATTTTTTTTTAAGCAGGACGAACTGACCTAACTTTGCGGGAGCGTTTGGAAATTTTATATATAAACCCACTTTTTCACGAATAAAACTGACTAAAATGAAGATTGCTGTAGCTAAAGGTGACGGAATCGGTCCAGAAATTATGGAAGCTGTTCTTGGTATATTCAATGCAGCTAAATTACCATTGGAATATCAGTATGTAGACATGGGAAAATGGGTTTTTGATAAAGGTTTTAGCAATGGGATGACCCCAGAAGCTAAAGAGGTGATTGAACATTTAGGGATCCTTTTTAAAGGTCCAATGGAAACGCCAAAGGGTAAAGGTGTAAAAAGTGTCAATGTGACTGCCAGAAAAACCTGGAATACCTACGCGAATGACAGAAAATTTCAAACTTTAAGTGGAGTAGATACTGTTTTTAGTAAAGCGGGCATCAATATAGATTTAACCATCGTGCGTGAAAATATTGAAGATACTTATGGTGGTATCGAGCACATGTTAACACAAGACGTTGCCATTGCAAGAAGGTTCATTACAAGAGGTGGAAGTGAGCAAGTGATTCGTTATGCTTTTGAAATGGCTCAAAAAAAAGGTGCCAAAAGAATTACTTGTGGACATAAGGCCAATATCATGAAGTTAACGGATGGTCTTTTCTTGGAGGTATTCAATGAGATCGCTAAGGAATATCCAAATTTAAAATCGGACGATGTAATTGTAGATGATTTATGTATGAAATTAGTAAGTCGTCCGGACTTATTTGATGTCATTGTTCTAACCAATTTACAAGGGGATATAGTGAGTGACTTATGTGCTGGATTGGTTGGTGGGCTTGGTTTTGCGCCATCTTCAAATATTGGCGATCATATTTCTATCTTTGAAGCAGTACATGGCACTGCGCCAGATATTGCAGGTAAAAACATTGCGAATCCTACATCTTTATTATTGAGTGGATTAAATATGTTGCGTCACTTAGGTATGATGGAAAAAGCAGTGATGATTGAAAATGCTTTATTGGCCACATTGGAGTCGGGTGTGCATACCGGTGATTTTGGAGATAAGTCTATTCCTTCAGTGAATACAACTGTTTTTGCACAAGCCATCATTGACAATTTTGGTAAACAACCATCCCATAACCCTAAACCAGCATTGAATGACTTTGAATTTGTACCTACTAATAGTGCTATTTCAAAAAATCCAATGTTATTGAGTTCAAAAAATGAGCCGCATAAAATTGTAGGAGCAGACTTCTTTATTGAAACTACTTTGCAGCCAAATGAATTAGCTGAAATCGCGCTTAAACAAGAAAACAGTCAATTGAAATTGGTTACAATTTCTAATAGAGGAACGCAGGTTTGGCCAACAGGTTCTGTTTTCACCAACCTTGTAAATCAATATCGTATTCGATTTGAAACCGATCCAGCTCATCCACTTACTCAATCGAATATCCAAGAGTTATACAGTGCGCTATCAAAGGATTTTCAGATTAGCTCACTCGAAATATTGAACATGTGGGGGGACAAAAAAGCATATAGTTTAGCACAAGGTCAGTAAGCCATCTTGGATGTAGTTTTATCTGTGTATTTTGACCTTATTTGCTATAAAATTGCCCATTTCGGTGGGAAAAAATACATTTTTAGTGTAATTTCACGACTCAATTACAAATTACCTTTTTACCTATGGCAGAAGTAATATTAATGCCCCGTTTAAGCGATACCATGACCGAAGGTGTTGTTGCGGCTTGGCACAAGAATGTGGGGGATACCGTAAAAAAAGGCGATTTATTAGCCGAAATTGAAACGGATAAGGCAACCATGGAACTGGAAAGCTATCAAGATGGTGTTTTATTACACATTGGTACGCCACGTGGTGGCAAATTACAAGTGAATGATTTATTGGCCATTTTTGGAAAAGCAGGTGAAGATGTATCTGCTTTGATAGCTCAAAATACTGGTGCTGCGAATGCCCCTGCTCCAATTGAAACTTTAGATGCACCTACAATAATTGCTCCTTCAGCTGCTGTAAGTTCAACACCTGCTGCAGATGTTTCTGCAATGGAAGAAGTGGTATTGATGCCTCGATTGAGCGATACCATGACAGAAGGGGTGATTGCAGGATGGCATAAGCAAATAGGAGATACCGTTAAAAAAGGAGAAGTCTTAGCAGACATCGAAACCGATAAGGCCACAATGGAATTAGAATCTTATAAAGATGGTGTTTTATTATATCAAGGTGCTAAAGCAGGTGAGAAGATTTTAGTAAATGATTTACTTTGTATCATAGGACAACAAGGTTTGGATATCGCACCAATTGTAGCAGGCATAAAGGGTGGAGCGTCAACAGCAACTACATCAGCTACGCCAGCGCCTGCAGCACAAACAGCTCCTGCTGTACCTACTTCGGCTCCAGCTTCAAATACGATGACGCCTTCTACAACACAAGTAGTCAATGAAGGAAGAATTTTTGCTTCACCTTTGGCTAAAAAAATTGCGAAAGAAAAAGGCATTGACTTAAAATTTGTACAAGGTACAGGTGAACACGGAAGAATTACAAGAACAGATTTAGAAAATTATACGCCAGGCACAACTGCCTTAGCAGTTCAGCCTTCAAGCAATACATCCAATATGGTGGCGTTGGTTCCAGCGGGTACTGTAAGCTTTGTAGATACGCCAGTATCCCAAATGCGTAAAGTGATTGCAAAGCGTTTAAGTGAAAGTTTATTTACTGCGCCACATTTTTACTTGACCATGAAAATCAATATGGATGCGGCAATTAAAGCACGCGCCTTATTGAATGAAACTGCCACTGTAAAGATTAGTTTTAATGATATGATTGTGAAAGCAACTGCATTGTCATTGAAGCAACATCCAAAAGTGAACAGCAGTTGGATGGGTGATTTTATCAGAGAAAACCACCATGTAAACATCGGTATCGCAGTGGCTGTGGACGAGGGTTTATTGGTGCCTGTTTTACGTTTTGCAGATGGATTATCCTTGACGCAAATTAGCGGATCGGTAAAAGAGTTTGCTAAAAAAGCAAAAGATAAGAAATTACAACCTGCCGATTGGGAAGGAAGCACATTTACAATTTCTAATTTAGGTATGTTCGGAATAGATCAATTCACAGCAATCATCAATCCTCCTGATGCATGTATTTTAGCAGTAGGTGGTATTGCGCAAGAGCCCGTTGTGCTTAATGGACAAGTTGTTCCAGGTAATGTGATGAATGTCACTTTAAGTTGCGACCATAGAGTAGTGGATGGCGCAACAGGATCGGCTTTCTTACAAACTTTAAAAAGCTTATTAGAAGAACCATTGAGAATGTTAGCGTAGTTTATTTTCTGGCCTTTTTTAAATATAAGGCCAGAAAATAAAACTCTCTAATGATTTTAAAAAAGCCTCACCAATTTTGGTGAGGCTTTTTTGGCGTAATTTTTATAGACATAAAAAATCCCGCATAAAGCGGGATTTATATAAAGCTATTTTAATTAAGCTGTTGGATTGTGATCTGTACCTGGAGTTTCAAAAAGTGAAGGTGCATCTACAGGAGCTGCTACAGGAGCAACAACAGGAGCAACTACTTTCTTAGGAGCTGATTTCTTTTTAGCAGGTGCTTTCTTTGCTACTGCCTTTTTTGCTACTGCTTTTTTAGCTGCAACTTTTTTAGCAGGTGCCTTTTTTGCTACTGCTTTTTTCGCTGCAACCTTCTTAGCAGGTGCTTTCTTCGCTACTGCTTTTTTAGCTACTACTTTTTTAGCGGCAACTTTTTTAGCAGGTGCTTTCTTTGCTACTGCTTTTTTAGCTACTACTTTTTTAGCGGCAACCTTCTTAGCAGGTGCCTTTTTTGCTACTGCCTTCTTTTTAGCTGGAGTTGCTTTCTTGCCAGTTACTTTTTTAGCTTCTGCCTTCTTTTTAGCTGGAGTTGCTTTCTTGCCAGTTACTTTTTTAGCTTCTGC
>JBMOFB010000027.1:0-17428 GCA_049314475.1 Sediminibacterium sp. | reverse complement strand
CATTGCATATTTTTGAAAGGATTTGATGAAGTCACCTTAAAGGATCACCGACCAACGGGAGGTAATCCTTTAAGGTAAGATACCTAAAGGGATGACGGAGTGAAACGACGACAATCACTTTTGAAAGGTTTTGATGAAAGTCACCTAAAGGGATGTCGGAGTGAAACGACGACATCCCTTTAGTGAAAAAGAAATCACTCCCCTCTCAACATCCAATTTTCATACAACAAAGACAAATTAAACGCATAAGAATAATAATCAAATCGAACAATATTTGTCCCATTGACTATCCTTTTCAAAGGATTATTTAAAACAGATGCAATATTCGCAACAAAGTAGGGATAATTATTAGCAGTCAATGACGCTTCATTCACACCCAAAGGCAAATCAATCTTCACCCCTAATCTTAAAATACTCGTGTTCAACAAAAGTTGCTCTAAAGAAGATTCAGCTTGTTTAGATAATTGCAAAGCTTGATCCAACAACAAAGGTTTTAATGCCAACAAGGAAGGATAATCAGAATAATACATCAATCGAGCAATATGATATATAATTGTAGCACTATTGGCATAATGTTGTGAAACATATTTGGGATCGGTTAGATGTTTATTCACTTTGATTAAGTCCACAATTAAATCGAGACTTGCAGAATCTGTCACATTCAAAGGTATCTTAGCCATGGTATGCATTAACACAACATTCGTAAGTACAGACAAGTCCACGTCCTTAGGCATTTTATTTCCAAGCCAGGTACTATATACTGGTCTGTCTTTATACTGTTTGTAAAAACTACGATTCGCTTTGAACTTTCCAACGCTGTATGAACCAAATTTAGTTTGCATTGCTTTTGCAATAGAATCATTGACACCTAAAGCCAACAAGGTAATTGCGCCATCATCAATATCATCTGCTAAAGCAAATTTTTGGTTCAAGCGATTAAGCCATCCCCCATTTGGAAAAATCTGTGGTGGATTTCTAGGCCAAAAATTATAAGTTAATTGGTTGTTTTGATTTTTAAATCTTTCAAGATATGGCCTTGCATTGAATTTGAATTTTTCTAAATAGTCCATTTCTTGGGATGACATTTGTGCTTTAAACTGACCCAGGTTCCATAAAATGAGTGCAGTAAAAAAAACATTATCCTCTTCTTTCAATTTTGAACTGTAGTAATATTTTCTGTAAGAAGGAAAAGCGCCATGCAAAGCAGTTTGAACCTCATTAACTTGAAGTTGTTCTATCTGTTGTAATAATTGGATTCTTTTTTTTATATGAATAGTGTCATCCAATGCAGGCGCTGCGTAAAGTACAATTGAAAAAAAGAAACATAAAAAAACTAAGCCGCCCTTTTTCATCTTGAACAAGTTGTTTTATCACTAAAAAGTGTAATTTAGTGATTATGGACGTTAAAATAGAAGACAGTTGGAAAAAAGTATTATCGCCCTTATTTGAGCGACCCTATTTTACACAAATCGCATCACACCTCAAAACTGAAAAAGCGCTTAAAAGAACAATTTACCCTTCGGGCTCATTGATCTTTAATGCATTTAATCATACACCATATGATCAAGTGAAAGTGGTTATTTTAGGACAGGATCCTTACCATCAGCCTGGTCAAGCCATGGGCTTAAGTTTTTCAGTATCATCGGGTTGTAAAATTCCCCCTTCATTAATGAATATGTATAAGGAATTGAATAAAGATATTGGAATGTCTATCCCTACAACCGGAGACTTGACAAATTGGGCCAAACAAGGGGTTTTATTACTCAATAGTGTATTAACCGTCAGGGCAGATGAACCTGCAAGTCATAGTAAAATTGGTTGGACTGCTTTTACGGATGATGTGATTAAATTATTATCCAATGAAAAGAAAGACTTAGTTTTTATTTTATGGGGTAATTTCGCAAATCAAAAACAAGTATTGATTGACGCCACAAAACATAAAATTCTAAAAGCAGCGCATCCTTCTCCATTAAGTGCTTACAATGGTTTTTTTGGATGCAAACATTTTAGTGCAACTAATTTATTTTTAACCTCAGTTAAAAAAGACCCCATAGATTGGTCTATCTAATTATGAAAAATAAATTACAACGCTTACTAGGTCGCATAATAGCCATTTGGGCCTTGATTAGTTTTGTATCAACCATGTTTGTATTTATTTGGTTCTACCTCCCATGCTTTTTTTTACAAGAGCCCAATATTGCTAAGTGGCATAGGTTTGTTTCAAGAATATGGATGAGTATATTTTTAACCAGCATCGGTTGTAGATTTGTTGTAAGAGGAAAACATCATTTCAATATTTCGTCAGCAGCTGTGGTGATATGCAATCATAATAGTTTAATTGATGTGCCTATTTGTACCCCATTCTTACCAAGAGCTAATAAAACCATAGCCAAAAAAAGCTTCATCTATGTGCCTTTGTTTGGATGGATTTATCAATTTGGATCTGTGATTGTTGATCGAAAAAATGATCAAAGTCGAAAAGAAAGTTATGATGCTATGAAAAGAGTTTTAGCAAATGGACTTGATATGTTGATTTATCCAGAAGGTACAAGAAACAAAACCTCCGAACCTTTAAAATCTTTTTATGATGGTGCATTTAAATTAGCGATTGAAACAAGTACGCCAATCATACCAGTTGTCTTATTGAATACTAAAAAGATACTTCCTCCGTATCCAATCATGTATTTAAAACCCGGCAAAATTCAATTAAATATTCTGACTCCTATTTCAACGGAGGGGCATACTGTAGCTTCTTTAAAGCAATTAAGTTATGATAGGATGGCCGCCTATTACACAGCAAACAATCCTACATAATTGTACTTTAAAAAGTTGAATTAGAAAAAGTCCTGCTTCGATTAATTTTAAGGTCTCTTAAGATACCAGACTTTGGATTGACTGTGATATTGAATGACCTATAGATACCAATTGGCATCACATTAATGGCCAATTGCCAACAATGCATTTCTCGAGTGATAAACATACTCAATTGTTGTACTGAAAATTTAGTGAGGTCTACAAAACTACTGCCACCTACTTTCCATTTTGGTGATACACTAAAGTCTCCAGTTAAATTTAAAGTAGAAAAAGTTTGTAATTTAAACCCCGAATAATCGGGTTGCATTGTTTTAGTAAACTGAAAAGAGTAGGATAAGTTCAAATTCCATGGTACATTAAAATCAGTGAATTCTGCAGGATTAGACCTGACGTACAATAACTGTCTTTGTTGTTCGTCTGGTGTCATGAAAGGATCAAGCGGGATTGACTTTTTAGCATCCTTATTTTTATCCTTTGATTTACTTGAAAAAGAAGTTGAAAAAGAAACGCCACCATTGGTAATACTTCCAAATTTTAAACGAGATGGATCGATGGCTATTTTATTGACTCTAAACCCCTTTGAATCTGTTGCATAAGGGTCTAGGCTAAAGGAAGTCGTAATATTTAATTTTTCAAATAAAGTTGTTCTTGCATAAAAACTAAATCCTCCTAAAGCAAAACTATCTGCTAAAAAATTATAGCTAGAATTAAAACCAAAACCTTCAATTAATTTAATTTTCTTAAAAGCACCTGCACTTGTGTCTTCTTTGTCTTTGATTTTCATCTCTAAAAAATTATCCACACCAAAACCCATCCCTCCAAATTGACCTTCACTAAACGCACCACCTAAGCCATTGCCATCATATTTTGAAAAGCGATACGTTCTGCCACTAGCATCTACTTGAGTGCTGTAATGATAAGCCTTAGCCATATCTGGCTTATAATTGATCGAAACAGATGGTCTAATTTCATGACGAATGGCTTTGACATTTCCGCGTTTAAATTTATAGGTACCAAAAATTCTAGTAGCAGTACCTAATCCAAAACTCATTTGTGTCGCTCTATAAAAACCTCTGTTAATGGTTGTGTCCACTTTTTGTAATTGGCTATTCCAAGTTTTGATATTCTGTTGTCCAAACCATTTTTCTTCTAAACTAATGCTTGGTGCAATTGTAATAGGTCCTAATGAAGGAAGTGACAATGTGATTGGAATACTATGGTTTGCACCCCATTGCATGGTGTCTAAAATTCTTTGAATGCTGAATGCAGAATCATAAAAAGACAATTGATTTTGTATACTACCATTGTACCCTATCCCTATTTTCTCATACCATTTTCCTGCACCAACCTGGTCTTTTGTCTGAAATGGATAAATGGTTAAAGCATTAAAGTTGATATTAGGCAAACTCATATTTACCAATCCAAGATTATTGTTTTGGTTATGTGTTAAGTTAACAGATAAATTGTATTTATTATTCCATGCTTTACTATATGAAACCGACGAACTTATTTGGTTTTGAAAATTTTGAGTGGCATTGTTTAACAAATTTCGATTGTACTTTGTACTACCAAAATTAACATTGGCAGTAAAACTAGTTCCCGGTCTTGCTTTGGGATCCATTGAATGTGACCAGTTTAACATATAGGTGCTACCTCCAGTAAACTCATCTGCAATTGTATTATTTCTATTGAGCGCCCTTGTTTTTTGGAGACTTAAATTAAAGTTACCTAGGTATTTATAGCGTTGAATGTATTTACTATTCATATTAATATTCCAACCTCCATAAGAATAAATATTGGCTCTTACGGTCGCATCCATATGTTGGTTGATCACTTTATAATACCCTATACCCTCAAACCCAAGACCAAAATCTTCACTCGAAGTAAAAGCTGGTGCCATCAAACCAGACTGACCACCAGATTTATTTAATGGGAAGATGCCAAATGGAATACCGATGGGCATTGGCACCCCCTCAAACTCGGGGAATGCAGGCCCTGAAACCCCAATTTTATTAGTGACAATTTTGAGCTTGTTGGTTCTAAAGGCAAAATGTGGCTCATCTAAATTACAAGTCGTGAATCGGGCTTTCCAAGCAAAAGCATCTGTAGGATTGACTTTTTTCATGGCCTCAGATTGAACATATATCTCTCCTTGCTGGAAATTGCTATTTTTTGTAAGCCCCTTGCCAGATTGTAAATTATAGAAGATGGAATCGTTGGTTGAGTTTAAATCGCCCTCTTGAAATCTTGGTTTGCTTTTAAGATTCCCAGAAGTGTCTTTAGCACCGTAGGCGGTGATATTCTTTGTCTCCTGATCAAAAATGATCTTTCCGGCTTCTAATTGAGCTTTTTTGTAGGTGGTTTTTGCATTGCCATACAAAAAGAAAGTTTTTGCTTTAAGGAGCATCACCCCAGAATCTGTTGCATTATAACTAATTACGGCATCTACACTATCTTTTGAAAGTTGGATCTTTTTTTTGGTCAAAGTATCCGTTTGTGCATATAAATTGGATTGGATAGCAGAAATTAATATCATTAAAATGAGCATTTTAACAATAGAAAAGGTCTTTTTTGCGTTATTTTTATATCCTGCTAGATTCACTCCAGCAAAAATAAAGTAAAACAATGTTAAGGAACTGATTATGAAGCAAAATAGAATGATTTTAGCATTTAGTTTTAGTCTAATTGCCCTTTTTACAAGCCATGGACTTAGTCTACAGGCCCAAACCCCAACAAAATCATTAAAACGTATTGTGATTGACCCAGGTCATGGTGGATCTGAGCCTGGTTCTAAAGGTAAATATTCTACCGAGGCAGCGGTTTCCTTAGCTATCTCCTTAAAACTAGAAGAATTTATAAAACAAGCCATGCCTGATGTTGAAGTAGTGTTGACCAGGACAACGGATATCTACCATTCTGTGGTAGAGAAAGCTAAAATTGCTAATGCTGCCAAGGGTGACTTATTTGTTTGTATCCATACCAATGCAGCAAGAGGTAAAGCAGTTAGAGAGGTCGTTGGTTACACCAAGAAGACTTATACAGTAAAGAAGAAAGGTAAAAAAAGAAAAGTGACAAGAGACGTGCCTATCTATAAAACAACTTATATCCCAAGTACAGCTAAAGGAACCGAAACTTATATCTACAATATTGGTAAATCTGATCTTAGAAAAGAAGTTGCGAGCGAAATGGTAGAAGACGTTGTGGAGCAACTAGACTCTGTTTCTTTAAAACAAATCAAAGAATACGAATCAGAGATTGATCCTACTAAAAAAATGATGGCAAGTATCCTAGCACAACAATATTTTCAAAGAGCGGCTAGTTTAGCTTTAACCATCGAAGAAGAATTTAAAGCATCAGGTAGAGTCAGTCGTGAGGCCAAGCAAAGACCCACCGGTATTTGGGTGCTACAAGCCGTTGCGATGCCTGCCGTGTTGATTGAGACAGGTTTTATTTCCAATCCAGAGGAAGAAGAATACTTGAATAGTGAAAATGGTCAAAATGAACTCTGCGAAGCCATTACCAAGGCATTACAACGTTATAAGAACTCTTTAGAGAATCAGCAGAAAGGAAATTCGAATTAGCCTAATTTTTAGCTAAATTTGTACCGTAATCAAGTAATTGAACTATGCGTGTATCAAATGAAACGAAAGTAGGAGCTTTAACTGTCATCGCAGTTGCCTTAATTATTGTAGGATTCAATTTTCTAAAAGGAAAAACAATCTTTAAGTCTGGCACTTTTGTGTATGCAAAATATACCGATACCAAAGGTTTAATTGTTTCCAACCCGGTTTTTGTAAATGGTTTTCAAGTAGGTACTGTTTTTGAGATTGAAAACATGAACGATAACTTATCAGAATTAGTGGTTTGTATCAAGTTGAATCAATTGTATAAATTACCTAAGAATTCAGTTGCTACAATTCAAGAGAACCCATTAGGTACGAATGCGATCAATATTATCCCAGGTACAAGTGCCAATATGATTGTAAGTGGCGATACGATTCAAACAGCTCCAGCAACAAGTTTATTGGGTGAAATCATGAATACCCTGTCCCCACTTGGAGCACAAATCAAAAGTACCATCTCCGAATTAGAAAAAGTATTGGGGAATGTAAATAAAACATTAGATGATGGGAATAGACAAAATTTTAAAACTATTCTTGAAAATCTTTCAAGTACAACCCTCCTTTTAAATAAATCTTTAGAATCTGTAGAAGGGATGGTCAATCAGCAAAACGGATCGATAGCTAAGACAGCCGATAATTTAAATACTTTCACAGCTAACTTAAATCAGAACAATCAAAAAATTAGCAATATTTTATCCAATTTAGATAGTACGACAAAAGCCATCAATGATGCTGATTTAAATAAGACAATCAAGACCATTCAAGCTACATTAATCGCTTTAAATACAACCATCGATAAATTAAACAATGGTAATGGAACTGGTGCAAAATTATTAAGTGACCCAGCAATGTACAACCAGCTTCAAAGTACCATTAAAAGTGTCAACACGCTAGTGGATGATATTAAAGTACATCCTAAACGCTATATCAATGTTTCTGTATTTGGGAAAAAGGATAAAAGAGCACCTTTGACTAAACCGTTATCGGATACAGTGGATCATGAATAAATTTGTGCCCAATATTATATTATGTTTGGGCATACTTATGTCATTTCATGCAGTTGGTCAAGATTCAACAACTAAGGTCAAAAGTACAGGCAAGTTAATTGAGTTTTTATCTGCCGAATCTTACAATATCAAAAAAATAGATAGCCAAGATTTTCTAATTCTTGTTGGGCATGTTAAAATAAAACAAGGTAAAACTTTGTTATTCGGTGACAGTATTATAGTCAATACCACCAAAAATAATTTAGAAGGATTTGGTCAAGTTCATATCAATGATGCAGATTCTGTTCATACCTATGCCGATTACTTAATGTATGATGGCAACACAAAGAAAGCGAGATTAAGGAAACATGTAAAGTTGACTGATGGTCGTGGAACTTTAACAACCGATTCATTGGATTATGATGTCTCTATTAAAATTGGCGTCTATAAAAAAGGCGGCAAATTAGTCCGTAACAAAACGGTTTTAAAAAGTACCGAAGGTGTTTATTATGGTATTACAAGAGATGTCCTATTTAGAAATAAAGTGTCTTTGATTGATCCTGATAATAGCATTTTTACCGATACGCTAGAATACAATACCTATTCTCAATTAGCAAATTTCATAAGCCCTTCTAAAATTTTGAGTGGTTCTAGAATCATAAAAACAAAGAATGGAAATTACAATTTGGGAACCAAAAAAGGGTACCTGTTCGAACGCTCCTCCATTGATGATAGTAGCTATTTTTTTATTGCAGACGAGATGGCCATTGATGACTCGCTTGGGTTAGGTGAATTCAGAGGCAATGCATTATATAAATCTAAGGATAGTTTAAGTTTTGATTTAATTGCAAATAATATAAAAACCAATCGAAAAAAAGATATTCTAATTGCAACAGAACTACCAATTCTAATGATTAAACAACCTAAGGATACGTTATACGTCAGTGCTGACACTTTGTATAGTGGCAGGTTGAGTGACCTAAAAAGAAAAATACCAAAAGCACGTGCTAAAGAAGGCGTGCTACAGGATTCAAGTTTAAATAAATATTTTGAAGCATTTCATCATGTGAAAGTCTATTCCGATTCGTTACAGGGTGTTGCAGATAGTTTATTTTACAGTCTTGCAGATTCAACCATACGCTTACACCATCAACCCATACTTTGGGTCAATCAAAATCAAATTACAGGTGACACCATCTATATGCATTTGAATAATAAAAAGGCCGAACAATTAAGAATTTTAAACAATGCTATGGCGATTAGTCCTGTGGATAGTACCGACTACTTTAATCAGCTCAAAGGCAATTCGATGGTGGTTGATTTTTTGGATGGAAAAATGCACCAAATGCAAACTAAGGGCAGTGCCGAAAATATATATTTCGCAACCGACTATGATGAAAAATTTATAGGCGTCAACCGTTCCAACGCCCAAATCATTACAATTGATTTTGAAAATGATGAGCCAGTTAAAATTGTTTTTATCAATCAATTGACTGGGAAAATGACACCCTTATTTGAACTTCCAATATCAGAATTAAAGCTGAATAATTTTAAATGGTTGATTGATCTTAAGCCAATGTCTAAATTTGATATTCTCTCTCCTAAGGGTAAATAATAAGTTTAACTTTGTGCGACGGATCCACAGCAGGACTTAAGATACATCCTCTTTTTCATGCATCAGATAAGCTTTTATAAACCCATCTATCTCACCATCCATTACTGGCCCAACATTACCCACTTCAAAATCGGTACGGTGGTCTTTGATCATTTTATAGGGATGAAATACATAAGAACGAATTTGACTACCCCATTCTATTTTTTTCTTATTCGCATTCGATGCATTCAAGGCTTCTTGCTTCTTGCGCATTGCCTCCTCATACAATCTACTCTTTAGCATCTTCATTGCAATCTCTCTATTCTCACCTTGTGTTCTTGATTGTTGGCATTCCACAATAATACCTGATGCGTGTTTTAAACGCACAGCGGTTTCTACTTTATTGACGTTCTGTCCACCCTTACCACCACTGCGGTAAAACTCCCATTCAATGTCTGCAGGATTCACAATAATTTCGATGGTGTCGTCTATTAAAGGATATACATAAACCGATGCAAAGCTTGTATGACGTCTTGCATTGCTATCAAAAGGTGAAATTCTTACCAAACGATGCACACCAGATTCTGCCTTTAAAAACCCATAAGCAAAAGGTCCATCAAACTGAATGGTAGCAGATTTAATACCAGCCCCATCTCCTTCTTGATAATCTAAGGAGGTTACTGTCCATCCTTGCTTTTCACCATACATCGTGTACATCCTTAAAAGCATTTCTGCCCAATCCTGGCTCTCGGTGCCACCAGCACCTGGGTTGATTTGTAATATGGCAGGTAATTCATCTTCTGGTTGGTTGAGTGTGCTTTTAAATTCAGCATCTTCAATGGCCACCATCGCTAATTCATATGCAGATTTCGTTTCTTCTTCTGTGGCATCACCCCCTTTCCAGAATTCAAAAAGTACCACAAAGTCTTCGACACTTGTTTCGACATGTTGATACAAGCCTGCCCAATATTCGTTTAATTTAATCTCCTTCATTGTGGCGGTTGCACGCTTGTTGTCATCCCAAAAACCTGGAGATAAAGAAAGTTGTTTGTCTAAATATATTTTTTGTAAACGGTTCTCAACGTCAAAGAAACCTCCTCAGGACACTCACTTGGTCCTTCATACGCTTAATCTGCTCAATGGTCATATGAATTCATTTTATGTTCAATTAAAAAAGTAACTACAAACCTCATAAGCCGGATTCTGTTTCTAAACTATCATTTATCTAGCCTTAACATTACTGCTAAAGTCTTGCTGCCTACCCTGGAACTCGAACGAGCCGTTCTCAAACGTCCCTTTACATGGCATTACAGCACCCAAGGTTTACCCTATAAAACAATTACTTGTCTTATTCGTGAGCTCTTACCTCACGTTTTCACCTTTTCCTCTTGCGAGGTAGTTATTTTCTGTGGCACTTTCTCTATCCCATTGCTGGGATGCCGGCTATTGACCGGTGGGTTACCCTATGCTGTCCGGACTTTCCTTGGCAATTGCTTGCCACGATAGCTCGGGATTGTAGTCGGGGCAAAGGTAGTAAATTAAAGTGGATGCGCTTAATACTGAAAAAAGACTTCGGTAGCCCCATATCCGTAAAATTCGGAGTATTGGTTGATAAAACTTTTGACGCCCTTCTTTACTTTTAGTAAATCGTGGACTTCATTTTTAAGTTTCCCAGACCCAACCCCATGAATAATGACCATAGAAGGCAGATGATTTAATTGAGCTAACTCAAACCATTTTTCAAAAGCTTCCAATTGAAAATGGATAATTTCGGCATTGGTCAGATGATTATATCGATCCATCAATTTTTCTATATGAAGATCTACCACTGACCTAGCCGCAGGGATATGTTCTCTTATTTTAGAGGCATCATAGACTTTGTATCCAGCGTTTCTTAATATATCAATGGCAATATGATTGTCTTCGGCCTTATCTGGATAGGTCTGAAACAATTCATAGTCCAAGCTTACTTTATTGTCCTCTTTTAAGGCTTCAATTTTTTGAAAAATTTGTTTTGGCTTTATTTTCACAACAGATTCAAAGTGTTCTGCCTTTTTCTTATGCTGTTCCGTTAAAGAAAAATCAAATGAAAATTGTGGGCTATCATTCACCGTTGCAAATGGAATATCATGAATATAGAAATCGGTAAATGGGGCAATGGTAGATGCTATAGAAAAGTCAACTTCACCAAGTGCAGATTGCTCATACACAAAATTGTATTCGATTCTAGTTTTATTGGATAAGAAAATTTTAAGCGTCTCCACCACTTCGTCATTGAAATCATCTAAGCTAAATTTTGGAATTAAATTTAACCATACGCCAGCATCTTCCTTACTCGCGTTCTTTTGGATTTTTTCTTTTGGTATTTGATCAACGAAAAGCTTTAGTGGTGCTTTTTTTTCTGGAAATAGTTTTTTTTCTGTAAAACGTTTAAAATAAGGAAAGTCTATCTGATCCATGTATGCAGGAAACTTAACCCCACGAACTTCAATCATCACCATTTCATTGTTCATGATTTCAATGATATGCCCCTCCTCATTGCTATGCAACACTAAAATCTCATCCCCCACTTGATACTTCATCCATTAATTTTTTGATAAAAGACTATGCTTTTTAGAATACAAAGTGTAAATCACCAAACCAATCAACATCCATACAAAAAACCATAACCAACTCACTGGAGGGATTTCAATCATTAAGTATAAACAACACATGGCACCAATGATAGGAATGATGGAATACTTTCTTAAGAAACTTAAAATGGCCACCACAATAAATATGCATGTAAATACTAAAAATAAAATTTCTTGGTAGCCTTCGTTACCAGCTTCCTTAATGGCATTTAAAATTCGATGTTGTCCAAAATATAAAAAGATCAATGCCAATGCTGGGATGATATACTGCCCATTGATATAAGGCAATCTAAATGCTTGGCCTTTGATGGAAGGAGATAATCTAGGCAATACCAATACACCAAAACAAACCAGCACAAATGCAAACAAAGTGCCAATACTTGTTAAATCTGTCATTCTAGAGATAGACATAAACATAGCAGGCACACCCACAAAAATGCCAGTGATGATAGTGGCAAAACCTGGCGTTCCATATTTAGGATGTACTTCTGAGAATTTCTTTGGTAATAATCCATCACGGCTCATGCTCATCCAAATTCTTGGTTGTCCTAATTGAAATACTAAGAGTACACTTGTAGTAGCTACAACTGCACTTATAGAAATGATATAACCAATTTTATGTAAGCCAATTCTTTCAAAAACAAATGCCAAAGGATCGTCCACTTTTAATTCGGTATAATTCACCATGCCTGTTAAAACCAAGGCAATAAGGATATACAATACGGTACAAATTAATAGGGAATAGATCATTCCTCTTGGCATATCTCTTTGTGGATTTTTACATTCTTCTGCAGTAGTGGAGATGGCATCAAATCCGATATAGGCATAAAATACGGCAGATACCCCTGCTAAAACACCTTTGAATCCATTGGGCATAAATGGCGCCCAATTGGCTGTATCGACGTAAAAAAAGCCTAGAACAATCACCATTATAATAATCGCAATTTTAAAAACCACCATGAGGTTGGTACTCTTTTTACTTTCTTTAATCCCTCTGTAGACTAACATCGTGATTAAAACCACAATCACAAATGCGGGAATATTTAAAATGATTTTTGTGTTGCCAATCATAGGTGCATTGGTGATTGCATCGTAACCTATTCTTGCCAATTTGCTAAAAGTTTCCTTAGTGCCACCCGCAGCTAAATGCTTCATAGCATCTTCATAACCTTGTTGTGCCGTCTCAAAATTAGTAGACAACCAACCAGGTAAATGTATATGGAACCCTTCTAATAAATTAATAAAATAGCCACTCCAACTTATGGCAACCACGATGTTTCCAATGGCATATTCTAAAATCAACGCCCAGCCAATAATCCATGCAATGAGTTCTCCAAAGGTCACATAAGCATAAGTATAGGCACTACCTGCAATAGGTACCCTACTTGCAAATTCTGCGTAACAAAGTGCACTAAAGCCACAAGTCACAGCCGTGATTACAAATAAAATGGAGATTCCAGGGCCGCCATGAAAAGCAGCAGTGCCAATGGTTGAAAATATACCTGCACCCACCACAGCTGCAATACCCATCAAAGTAAGGTCTCGAACGCCTAATTCTTTTTTTAATCCATTGGCACTATGTCCATCCACTAAACCCGCTTCGGCATCTTGTACAATTTTTTCAATTGACTTCTTTCTAAATAAAGACATATAATTATTGGATTCTATTCATTAAATAATTTGCCAAATCAATCAATGGCTTTTTCCTTGCTTCAACCACTGCAATGGCTTCTAAATGTGCCAAAGCTTCCTGCATATATTGCTGTTTTAAATCCTCCGCCCATGCATCCACCTTACAAGCTTTAAAAATAGACAGCACTTGATCTACTTTATCTGGAGCATCAGAAGCGAGTAAAGCATTTAATGCAGTCAGCTGTTCTGGATTAGCTGTTTCTAAAGCACGTATGAGTAAGAAGGTTTTTTTATTTTGTTTGATATCTCCGCCTGCATCCTTTCCAAATACAGCAGCATCACCAAAAGCATCTAAATAATCGTCTTGAATTTGAAATGCGATGCCTAACTTTTTTCCAAAGGCATATAAATGCGTACAGTTGTGTTCGCCAGCACCACCAATAATCGCACCCATTTGTAAACTAGCAGCTAACAGCACAGATGTTTTTAAAGTAATCATGTGGATGTATTCCTCCATGGAAACTGTTGCTCTTTTAGCATAATCCATGTCCAATTGTTGCCCTTCACAAACTTCTCTAGCTGTTTGATTAAAAAGCCCAAGTATTTTAGACAAATGATTGGATTGAATTGACTGGATATATTCATAGGCTCTAATCACCATAATATCGCCTACCAGTAAAGCTGTATTCGAGTCATATTTTGTGTGCACAGTGGGTTGGCCTCTTCTTAAACTAGCCTCGTCCATCATATCATCGTGCACTAAAGAAAAATTATGAAATAACTCAACTGCCTTTGCAGCTAAGTAAGCATCAGGATGTAATTCACTGAATAGTTCATTGCCTAATAAACATAAAACTGGGCGGATACGTTTACCGCCAATTTTTAAAAAATATTCACTCGGCTCATACAATGAAGCCGGCTCTGCAGGAAAATGTGTTGTATCGAAATCTTGATTAAATTTTTCGATCAATTCTTGAAAAGGATGCATGCTACAAACTTACCCAAATTTTACCATTTTTTAAACAGTTGTTTGTACCTTGAAGACTAAATTTGTGGCATTAAAACAGTTTATATTATGCGAATATTCCCCTTATTCCTAATTGCGTTTTTAGGACTTTATATTTCGAAAGCAAGTGCTCAAGCTTATAGCTTGGAGCCAGCACAAAAAACTGGCCCTTTTAACACAGGCTATAAAAAAGCAATTGGCGTGAAGATGTATCCTAGTGCCATCTCCTATAAATCTTTTATGACCAGCAGCAAGGCCATCGAAGTTTTAGGTTATTTTACACTTGACGGCTTTAGAACAACTGTCATGATCGAAAAATATAGTCCTTTCGCCAATACTGAACCCTTAAGTTGGTATATTGGATATGGAGGGCATTTAGGCATTTGGAGTGAAGAATGGAAAAAAAATAATCCTACCCACAAAGCCGGAATCGCTTTAGGCGTGGATGGTATCATAGGTTTAGATTACAAAGTTAAAAATGCACCATTGAACCTAAGTATAGACTGGCAGCCCTCTTTCAATTTTGTTGGGTCAAGTTATTTTGAAAGTGGATGGGCCGGTTTAGGCATTCGCTACACCCTTAAATAAAGTTTGCACAAAAGCAACTTTATCAAATAAAATAAGGTCATCTAGTTGCTCCCCTACACCGATATATTTTACTGGTATTTTACACTGATGTGCAATCGCTAATAAGACACCCCCTTTTGCAGTGCCATCTAATTTAGTAATAGCAAGTGCCGTCACATTAGTCACTGCCATAAACTGTTTTGCTTGTTCTAAGGCATTCTGACCTGTTGAGCCATCTAAGACTAAAAGGACTTCGTGAGGTGCATCAGGCATTTGTTTTTGAATAACACGTTTTATTTTATTCAATTCGTCCATCAAATGTGCTTTATTATGTAAACGCCCAGCGGTATCAATAAAAACGATATCAGATTTTCTAGCAATGGCGGACTGTACTGTATCAAAAGCGACAGAACTAGGATCAGCACCCATATTTTGCTTCACAATAGAAACACCAACCCTTTCACTCCAAATGGTCAATTGGTCTACAGCAGCAGCCCTAAAGGTATCTGCAGCACCTAATAAGACCTCGTTCCCTGCGGCTTTAAAATGATGCGCCAATTTGCCAATGGTGGTTGTCTTACCCACACCATTGACCCCAACAACAAGTGTGATAAAAGGTTTTTTTGCTTCAGGTACTTGAAAACCAGCGAGATCTTGAGGTGTATCTATTAATAAATTTTCAATTTCGTCGAATAAAATTTGGTTTAATTCGGATGTAGACACATACTTATCTCGCTTCACTCTATTTTGAATACGCTCAATAATGGCCAAGGTCGTGTCCACGCCTACATCTGCTCCAATCAATGCTTCTTCTAATTGATCTAACACCTCCTCATCTACGGAGGTCTTGCCTACAATCACTTTAGAAATACGCTCAAAGAAGCCTTGTTTGGTCTTCTCCAAGCCCTGGTCAAGTGATTCTTGTTCTTTCTTCCCAAATAGTTTTCCTAAAAAGCTCATAGTGCTCAAAGTTAATCATAAAAAAACCTTCACTATCTCTAATGAAGGTTTTAAATCTTATTGATCAAGAATATCAATAGCAGTAATTATTTAGCTGCTAAGAATTCTTTTACGTTGTCTTTATAAACAATAGACTCTTTAAAAGTATAGGCACCTGTTTTTGGGCTACGTACTGCTTTAATTACTTTAGTCCAGTTTTTTGCTTCAGCAGAAGCCTTAAGATCCTTGATTTTCGCGTTTTTAGAAGCTGCTTTTGCCATGATTATTTAATTTCTTTGTGTACAGTTACTTTTTTCAAAATTGGATTATACTTTTTGAACTCCATACGGTCTGGAGTATTTTTTTTGTTCTTGTTTGTAATATAACGACTAGTTCCTGGTAAACCAGTAGTCTTGTGCTCTGTGCACTCTAATATTACTTGAACTCTGTTGCCTTTACGTGCCATGATGGTATATTATAAGTTAGACTTAATGATGATTTACTTAGATCTTAGTGCCTGCGGCTCTTAAATCTTTTACAACTGATGCTAAACCATTTTTATCAATAGTTCTTAAAGCATCAGCAGATACTTTTAAAGTGATCCAACGATCTTCTTCTACAAAGAAGAAACGCTTCTTTTGTAAGTTCGGTAAGAAACGACGCTTTGTTTTAATATTAGAATGCGATACACTGTTTCCAGTCATCGGCTTCTTTCCAGTTATCTGACATACTCTAGCCATGAGAAATAATTTTTTACGGACGGCAAAGGTAAGTAAATATCCCTTACAGTCCCATTTTTTTTATGTTTTTTTCTACCAAATAAAGAAAAAAGGGAGTTTATAGCTAAAATGTTGATTTTAAACCCTTTTTAGCGTCTAAGAATAGTATTCTGCTCTTAATTCTTTGACTCTAGCATCTTCCATATACTCGTCAAAAGTCATTAGTCGGTCGATGATCCCTTTTGGCGTTAATTCAATTACACGGTTGGCCACAGTTTGCATAAATGTGTGGTCATGGGAGGTCATTAAAACAATTCCAGGGAAATTTTGACAGCCTTCGTTAAATGCTTGGATGCTCTCCAAGTCTAAGTGGTTGGTTGGTTGGTCCAAAACAGTCACATTTGGATTTTGTAACATCATCTTGCTTACCATGCAACGCACTTTCTCTCCTCCACTTAACACATCTGATTTTTTCATGACATCATCCCCGCTAAACAACATTTTTCCTAAAAATCCACGGATAAATGGCTCATCGGCATCGGTCACATGTGCAGGTACAAACTGTCTTAACCAATCCATTAAAGTCAAGGGCTTAACAAAGTCTTCGTTGTGCTCCATAGGTAAATAGGCTTTGGTAATGGTGGTACCCCATTCAAAACTTCCGCTATCAGCTTGACCATTTCCATTAATGATTTCAAAGAAATAAGTAATCGCTAAAGCATCCTTACTTAAAAAAGCAATCTTATCATTTTTACTAACAGAGAAAGTAACGTCTTTAAATAAGATACGACCGTCGACTGTTTTTTGTAATTTTTCTACATTTAAAATTTGGTTACCCACTTCGCGCAATGGCTGAAAGATAATACCAGGGTACTTTCTATTGGATGGCTCAATTTCTTCGATCGTTAATTTCTC
>JBMOFB010000026.1:0-17706 GCA_049314475.1 Sediminibacterium sp. | reverse complement strand
AGAAGTACGATACCCAATTAGTAATAAAACACTTTTTTCAAATTCAGATTTTCTGGAAGAAAAAAGAAGTTGGTATAAGCGCTTCATGTCAGGCTTTGTTAAGCTTTGTATTTCTTAACAATCACACAAGCATTGTGTCCGCCAAATCCAAAAGTGTTACTCAAAGCAGCATTCACAACACGCTTTTGAGCTGTATTAAAAGTGAAATTTAAAAGGGGATCTAAATCTGGATCATCCGTAAAATGATTAATGGTTGGAGGGATGATATCGTGTATTACTGATTGAATACAAGCAATCGCTTCAATCACACCTGCTGCGCCTAAGCAATGACCTGTCATAGATTTAGTAGAACTAATATTTAAATTGTAGGCATGCGCTCCAAACACATCTGTGATGGCTTTTGCTTCTGCAATGTCCCCTAAAGGTGTAGATGTGCCATGGGTATTGATGTAGTCAATTTCATTGGCTTGCATTCCAGCATCTCTCAATGCAGCATTCATGACGTTTCTTGCACCCAACCCTTCTGGATGTGGTGCAGTTAAGTGGTATGCATCCGCTGTGGCGCCTCCACCAACAACTTCACAATATATTTTTGCACCACGACGAATCGCATGCTCTAATTCTTCTAACACTAAAACACCACTTGCTTCACCCATGATAAAACCATCACGGTCTTTATCGTAGGGACGGCTTGCAGTTTTTGGATCGTCATTGCGCTCACTCATCGCTTTCATGGCATTGAATCCACCCATACCCGCAATGCCTATTACGGCTTCAGCACCGCCAGTGATAATGATATCTGCCTTACCTAATTTTAAATTATCCATGGCAGAAATAATGGCGTTTGTACTAGATGCACAAGCACTCACTACTGCATAGTTAGGACCTCTAAAACCATGCTTCATAGAGATTTGTCCTGCAGCAATATCTAAAATCATTTTTGGAATAAAAAAAGGATTGAACCTTGGCGTGCCATCCCCCTGCACAAAATTGGTCACTTCTTCTGTGAAAGTGGTTAAACCACCAATGCCACTTGCAAAAATAACACCCACCCTGTCGTGGTCTACATTTTCCTTTGTAATGCCCGCATCTAAAACCGCTTGATCACTTGCTACTAAAGCGATTTGTGCAAAACGATCTAGTTTTCTTGCTTCCTTACGATCCATAAATTCTGTTGGATCAAAGCCCTTGATTTCACAAGCAAATCTTGTTTTAAACTTAGACGCATCAAATTGTGTAATCATATCTGCACCAGAAACGCCATTGATTAAATTATTCCAATACGTTTCTACATTATTCCCTATTGGTGTTAGGGCACCTATTCCTGTAACTACAATACGTCTAGCTTGCATGTGAAATGTTTTAAAAATAAAAATCCGCCTTTAAAGCAAGGCTCAAAAAGGCGGATTAAATATGCCGAAGGTTCAGCTTATAAAATAATATAAGTTATTATTTTGCGTGCTCTTCTAAATAAGCAACAGCTTGACCAACAGTAGTAATAGTTTCTGCTTGTTCGTCTGGGATAGAAATATTGAACTCTTTTTCGAATTCCATGATTAATTCCACTGTGTCTAAAGAATCCGCGCCTAAATCATTTGTAAAAGAAGCCTCATTTGTAACCTCTGCTTCATCTACGCCTAATTTGTCAACGATAATTTTTTTAACTCTGATTGCGATGTCTGACATTGTAAATAGTTTTTTGTTTACGCGGCAAAAATATACTTTTTGTTAAAATACACGTTGTTTATTTGCTTTTTTGTTTTCACATTTGACAATCTTATGTGAATACGCGTTTTTTTAGGCGATTTAAGGCTAAAAAAGGACTAAAAATGCTAACAAATGCTAATTTTTTTTGAAATAACCCCTTATTAATTGTTGGTCTTCGTAGCTAAAATGGGCTTTAGTAAGGATAAAAAAGGATTTTGGCGCAAAATAGACATGAAAAAACAAGGGACTTTCAAAAAATCTAGTCACATCGGACCATGCCCATTCTGCCCTGCCGCTGTCTGATTCCAAACTAGCGCCATTGTTGTCATAATTAAATTGCCAGTCCTGTTTAAACATGCTGGTTTTTCTATAAAATAGCCAGGGCAATAAAAACCAAAAAAAAACCATGAGTACGATCCACAATAAGGACCCAACAAGAAAAAGTTCAGGTCTGATTTTTTTATAAAATAAGAGTACCGCAGTAATAATGGCATATACGTTTACAAATAGCATTAACCCCTTGATTTCGGGTTGCTTGATAAAATGGTATCGAAGTCCTTGAATGACTTGTGATTTTTGATATTGAATTAGAACAGGCATATGCTAAAAGTACAGATTGATCTCGAAGATACAAAGCGCAAAGGTTTGCGCTAAAAAATTTGCTAAAAAAGGCCAAATTTAAAAGAAACAATTGTTAGTAAAAAAAGGCAAAATCACTATATTTAAAGAACGCATTGCTTAAAAATTATCCTATGCTCGTTAAACCCAATTTGCGCTTTTCGCAAATCATCAACATGAATGTTGGTTTCTTAGGAATCCAATACAGTTTTGGATTACAACAATCTGCTGTAAATCCTATTTATGATATGTTGGGCGCAAGTCCTGATCAAATCCCCATGCTGAACTTAGCTGGGCCTATGACAGGCCTACTAATTCAACCAATCATTGGCGCAATGAGTGATAAAACTTGGTCGCCAAAATATGGAAGACGAAAGCCTTACTTTTTAATTGGTGCTTTATTATGTAGTATCTGCTTGTTCTTATATCCATTTAGTAGTGCGTTATGGATGGCTGTTGGATTGTTATGGGTTTTAGATGCAGCCAACAACACTGCTATGGAACCTTATAGAGCATTCATCGCAGATAAATTACCTAGCGAGCAACATGCTGCTGGTTTTTTAACGCAAAGTTTTTTTACCGGTTTGGGTATCACTTTGGCAAATATTTCTTTGTTTGTTTTTCAGAAAAATATAACAGGAACCTACGGCAGTTTGCCTTATTGGGTCTATGCCTCCTTCTTTTTAGGAAGTATTTGTTCTATCGTGACTGTTGGATGGTCTGTATTTAAAACACCTGAAATTCCGCCAACCCAAGAGGAACTTACCGCTTTGAAGGCAGAAAAAATAAATGTCTTTACCCCTTTCATAGAAATTGGCAATGCCATTGGTAATATGCCTAAAGTCATGTGGCAATTGGCATTGGTTTACTTATTTCAGTGGTATGCCCTTTTTTGTTATTGGCAAAACGCTTCTAAAAGCATCGCAAAATCTGTTTGGAATACGACAGTTTACCAAAATAATCCAGCTTATGACGAAGCAGTGGGTTGGTCAGGATTGGTCAATGGTTGGTACAATATTATCACCTTTGCAAGTGCCTTTATTTTACTTTGGTTGGCAAAAAAAATTAGTCCTAAAATGATTCATGTAGTCTGTTTAATCATGGCTGCAGTTGGCTTATTAGTGTTCCCGCATATCACCGATAAAAATTTATTATTTGTGCCAATGGCTGGATTTGGGGTGGCATGGGCAAGTATGATGGGTATACCTTATTTGTTAGTTGTAGAAAAAATACCAAAAGAAAAATATGGTGTTTACATGGGTATCATCAATATGATGATTGTGATTCCAATGCTAATACAAAATCTAAGCTTTGGTTATATCTTAAAAAACTTCCTAAACAATGACCCTGGTAAAGCTATAAGTTTTGCGGGGGTATTATTATTACTTGCTGCCGTTGCAACTTTGTTCATTCAAAATTCAAGCAAAAAAGAATTCAAAGATGCTTAGTTGTTAAAGAATGTAGTCCAATAATTAATTACAAACCAATTACAAAGATTTAAAAAAAGGATATGAAAGTATTGTGTATCGGAGAAGCACTGATAGATATGATTTGTACCGACAGAGGTAGTCGTTTAGCGGACGGTCAAAATTTTTTAAAAAAAGCAGGTGGCGCTCCAGCGAATGTAGCTGCAGCTATTGCTGCCCTTGGCGGTCAAGTAGACATGGCAGCAAAAGTGGGTAAAGATCCTTTTGGTCAACACTTAATTGATTTATTACACGAAATGGGGGTGAATACTAAGTGGGTTATTCAAGACCCTAACTTCTTTACTACTTTTGCCTTTGTTTCTTTAATGGAGGATGGAGAGCGCGATTTTTATTTTAATAGAGGTGCGGATGGTCAATTATCTATGACTGATTTAGATGGATTGATTTTAAACGAATATGATATTGTACATTTTGGATCTGCAACTGGTTTTTTACCTGGCCCTTTGCAAGCAACTTATATCGATTTATTGAACAAAGCAAAAGTAGCCGGCGCATTGATCAGTTTTGATCCAAACTATCGTCATTTATTATTCCCAAATAACACTGAAAGCTTTATAACACAGTCCTGGCATTATATTCAGGCATGTGATTTCTTTAAACTGAGTGACGAAGAAGCCTTCTTAATAACAGGACTTGATACAGTGAATGCAGCAGCGGCTGCTTTACGTTCAAAGACCAATGCTGTGTTTGCAATTACCTTGGGCAAAGAAGGCACTTTATTGTCGACAGGTCATGGTACAGAAATTATTTCAAGTATCCACATCAATTCTGTAGATGCAACCGGTGCAGGAGACGCTTTTGTTGGTGCTGTTTTGTATCAATTGCTTGGAACTAAGCCTGCTGATGTGCAATCAATCGCTATTGAAAGATGGCAAACAATTATTTCTAATGCCAATAAAGCAGGCGCAAGAACATGTGAATACATGGGTGCTATGGAAGCTTTTAAACATTTAAATAATTCTATTTTCAATTCTTAAATAGCAAGTGCACTGTGAACCTGACCCCATTACATCAATTCGGTACTGACTTACTATCTAAATACAAAATTGATTCAACAAAAAAGGATAAGGCATTTAGTCAACAATTTTTAGCGCATATTAATGCCATCGAAAATTTATTTGATGAAGTGTATGCATGGCATCCAAAAAGGAATGAAGCATTCGAGGCGCTTTTAACGACGCTAATAAAGCAACACAAAGAACGATCCAATACCTTATTAAAAAAAGATACAGAAAAATCCAAGCTAGGCCATTGGTACTTAAGCAATGAGATTACTGGGATGAGTTTGTATGTAGATCGTTTCAGTGAAAATATTCAAGGACTGCAAAAAAGATTGGATTACTTTAAAGAACTGGGCGTTAATTTTTTACACCTCATGCCTATTTTTGAAAGCCCTGAAGGAGAGAGTGATGGAGGTTATGCGGTGTCGGATTTTAGAAAAGTAGCAAGCCGATTTGGTACTTTGGAGGATCTAGAAAATCTAATTGCAGACATGAATGCGTCCAATATGTATTTAATGTTGGACATTGTTTTGAATCATACTTCCCACCATCATGAGTGGGCACAGAAAGCTAAAGCGGGTGATCCTTATTATCAAGACTTCTTTTATTTTTACGACCATCGTGGCATACCCGACCAGTTAGATCAAACCATGCCCGAAATCTTCCCTGAATCCTCCCCAGGAAGTTTCACCTATGTGCCTGAATTGAATAAATGGGTAATGACGGTATTCCATCATTATCAATGGGATTTAAATTTTAGCAATCCAAATGTGTTGGTTGCCATGATGGATACGATTTTATTTTACGCGAATTTGGGCGTTGATATATTGCGAATAGACGCTCCAGCATTTATTTGGAAAGAAATTGGTACAGGTTGTCAAAATTTACCTAAAGCACATACTTTACTTAGATTAATCAAACAATGTACCCAAGTGTCAAGCCCAGGCATGGCATTATTAGGAGAAGCCATTGTTGCCCCTAATGAAATCATCAAATATTTTGGCACAGACAACTACACTGCAAACGAATGTGATGTCGCTTATAATGCCACACAAATGGCATTGCAATGGGATGCGCTTGCTACTGGTGATACTAGAATCATGCTAAATGCACAGCATCCTATTTTGCAAAAACCATATGGTTGTACTTGGATTTCCTACACAAGATGCCACGACGATATTGGATTGGGGTATGACGACGAAATCATTGCAAGAACTGGATTTAACCCCTACCATCATAGAACCTACTTGAAAAATTATTACTCTGGTAGTCATGATGGATCGGTAGCTGCTGGTGCTTTATTTTCTGTCAATCCAAAAACAAATGACGCCCGCATCAGTGGATCTCTCGCATCATTGTGTGGATTAGAAAAAGCAATGGCATGGAATAATGCAAGTGAAATTGAAAATGCGTTGAGGAAAATTATTTTAATGCAGGCGCATTCCTTGTTCATGGGTGGTATCCCTATGTTGTATTACGGAGACGAGATGGCCTATACCAATGACTATAGTTATTTAAATGACCCAGGAAAAAGCTATGACAATAGGTGGATGCATCGACCAATCATTGATTGGAATAAAAATGAACAAAGGAAAAAGAAAGGAAGCTTGGAATACCGCATCTTTAATGCCACAAAGCAATTGATTGAAATTAGAAAAGCGTTGCCCATATTGTGCGATTTTAGCAATACAACTTGGATGACACCGCATAATATTCATGTGGCTGGTTTCATCCGTTCCTTTGAAGACAAAAAATTATTCTGTCTCTTTAATTATCAACCTGCTGACTCCTTTGTGACTTGGTATACCTTTAAGGAACATGGAATAAGGCCAGCACAATTAAAAGATCATTGGACTGGCCTTACACATCATGTTGGTAATGACAACGAATATTTTGTATTAGGTGCTTATGAGTTCGCTATTTTGGAAGTGATTGTTTAAAATCTGAAACTCATTCCTACATTAATACTATAGTCTGCAAATGCAGCATCTCCTCTTGCGAACACACCTGTAAGATTAGTTCTTACAATATCTGGATAGCTCTGTGGTCTTTCACGTCTTAAAGCCACTGGAGTGTATAGGAAAAAATTATATTTTTTATACATATAGGTAACGCCTGGCTCAGCAGATAAAATATTACCGGGTCTTCTAAATCCAGTGCTCTTCCCTATCAAGTCATAAGTTGGGATACACTCATACCTTAAACCTAATGAATAAGCCCAAGCTTGTTTACTATAATTCAATCCGGATCGAACCATGTATTGGTCTGCCACACTCATCACATGCGATGTATACTTAATGGCATTTGCAGTAGGGGTACCACCTCTTGCTGTACTTACACCATTATTATCCCTTGGATTCAATAAATAAAATGCGTTGGCATAAGCACTCCATGTTGTATTAATTTGTCTAAATCCATTTACTTCAACAGTAACACCAAACCCGCCATCACCTGGTTGAATAGACTGGTCTACATAACCCATTCTACGTGCGTTGGCTGTATATTGAAATTCATCCTGTGCCTTGTAATTACCCGTAGGTAATTTGATGCCTAGTCCTGCCATTAAATTTCCTTTTTTATTAGCATCAGGTGCAATCAACCATCTATAGGCTGCAAGACGTATATCACCTAATCCTCTCGCTGCAGTTGCAAAGCGATAAGGACTCGTATTTCCCAAATGTTCATATTTAGAAGTTCGATCATAATTCACAAGAGGTATATTGATGCCTACCATCCATTTACTATTGATGTTTCTTAATAAATTAAAATCCATTGCACTCATATAATTAATTACTTCCGAGCCTTCTTCTACTCTGTATTTTTGCTCGTCTCTACCATTAAAGTGTTTGTAAGAAGTAAAGTACCTATAATTTATATTTAAAGTCCATTTTGAACTGTCTTCTTCATGCATGCCTGCATGCTCCATAGTGCACAAGCCACCCACTGTTCTAATAGCTACGCAGCCTTGTGCATTTGATTGATTGATAAAGCCAAGGCATAAAAATGCCAATAATATGATTGATTTTTTCATGTGTTAGTTTATTACTGATTCAATTGACTTGAACTTAATTTTTCATTTTTAATTTGGAAACAATATAATTTCCTAAAGCCTGTCCCTTTTCTGTACTTGTGATACAAGAATTATGAAAATGGATACCCCCATAAAAGCGCGCCCAGTTATTTTCCTCTGCTGCATGTCTGAAGGACTTAAAGCTCCTGTTTTCAATACCAAATTCTAATTCAGTAGAGTCTGTATAGGCAAAATTGTCGCCAAAAACGCTTGTTAAGGCCTCTGCTGCTGCAGATGAAACAGTAGAGTGTCCGCAAGTGTATTCTGGGAATGCCGGCGTTTGTAAAAGCGGCCTCCAATTTGGATCGATATACTTATTGATCACCGATTCTGGGCGAACAGTCTTGTAGGTATATTTTGCATCCCAAGTGTGGATGAACGCATCAAATAGGGCAATAGCCGTTTTTGCGTATGCATACACCGAATTATTAAAATCTGACTTTGCAGTTTTATTGGCAATCCCTACAATACTCATCCAATGACCAGGAGGAGAAAACTTTTTGGTGCTAAACATGGCATGTCCTGTTACATTCACTTTGAATGGATTGTCATCCCAGAAATTAGCAATATGCTTTTGCTCCTCTGTTAAGCTATCCCCTGCATTTTTCACCATCATTACATTTTTGTAATATTCACTGTTTTTATCTGTTACGTTAAAAGCAGGTGGAGGCGAAGGTCTAAACTGACTAGCACTATCAATGGCCATTGTTCTTATCTCCGCCCAATGTGGTTCGGCCGCAGAGGCATACATAGGCGGTGTTGGCACCCAACGCCCCGGTGAATCTTTTACGGTATATCTTTCAGCGCTTCTTGTTTGCGCATAATTGTCTTTTTTACTCCAAGCAATAATGGATGTGCTGACTTCTTTTGCAAAAGCCTCAGATGCCTTTATCATTTTACCAGACATGCCGTTTGACTTCACTAATTTTCTTATACTATCGGTATAATCTTGCATACTGCCTTCAGGAAAAGTCACTGCCTGGCCAACAGTCGCATAGGCCACCAATGCGGCATAAGGAAAGTCAATGTTCGCTGTATCTTTTGGTTTAGGCAATGCAGCAAGTCCTTTTAATTGTCCAGCTAGACTTTGGAAAGCTGTTGGATTGCCTGCTGCCACTACTTCATAGCCTGCAATAGCTGCATAAGCATAGTTTCTGGATGCCACAATTGGACTAAAATTATTACCCATCACCACCTTATTTAATTCATGCACAGTGTAGGCATATAAATCTGGGTTATTTGTAATTTTTTTATAGTCATTTGACTGGTTACAAGCTGCTATTGATATTGCAAAAAGCAATACTGCAAATATTTTATTCATTGAAATCGGTTGATAGTAAAAAGTAAGATGCAAAGCTTTATAAGCCAATGCATAATGATTAAGACATGCCTAAGCAGAACTTAATTGCGAGCGTAAAAAATTAAGCAATCATTTTCGGAGGCGGACCTTGTACCGTTAAATAATTGCTTATTAAACGCGTATCGTAACGATAACCAGTCGTTACATTCGCCAAATTTGCTGGAGCTAGATGCCAGCTAATATTTTGTTGGATATAATCAAAACTGATAAATTTTGCCGTTGACTTTCCTAATGGAACAGATTTTTTATCTGCGTCATTATTAGATAAATCCTGCGCTAATTTATAAAAGTCTTCTCTTGCATTTTTGATATGCAAACGATCTTGGTTGGGTAATACTTTCAATTCAAGGCTATCATTGTAAATTCTTCTTTGAACATACTGATACACAATACCCTTGATCACAATCTCTCCGTCTACTCTTTCAAATTGAGGATTGTTGGCATAATAAGGAAGATTGATTGGCGTCTTAATAGTGACTAAGTAAGATTCGTCATAATTATTTTCTTCAATTAGATTGACTAATTGACTGGCTGCTTTCTGGTCAAAGTAATTAGACACCAATCGGTATCCAAATCCGTTAAAAAGCAAAATGCCCAAGAATAATATGGCGCCTAGTTTTTTCAATACACTAAAATAGCCATTTTAGTCAAAATTGGGCACTTATGAAGGTGGATTTTTGTAATTTCGCCCTTTCAATACCGGATTCTTATGCGTAAAATCATAGCCCTTTTAACCACTATTTTAGTCTTAAGCTTAGTGGCCATTTTTTTACTAGTGCCTAAGCTGCTTATTATAAAGGGAACGCAATTGGTTAATCAATCCGCACCATCTGTCATTAGAGGGATGATGCAAACCAATAAATGGCGGGAGTGGATGCCAAAGGAAACTACATTAAACGTAACTGGTACGATGGTGGCAACGATTCAAACTGAACTAATCCTTGATGAAGTAAAAGTGCCTGTTGAATTTTCAATTATTGATGATACTAGTAAAAATGCAATCATTGAATTTGAAACTTCCATGGAAAATTCTAATTGGTCTCCTGTTGCTAGAGTTCAAAATTATTTATTCGCAAAAAAAATACAAGGGCAACTTGATCTTATACTTGCTGCTGCAGGAAATTATTACAATACAGTCAAAGGGGTTTATGGATTTGAGATTAAGGAAACGAATGTTCAAGATTCAAGCTTGATTACTTTAGATCAAGTACGAATGGATACGCCTACCTTGGTTCAGGTATATAATATGATAGCTCAATTAGAACAACATATTATTGCTCAAAATGGGAAAATAAAAAATGACCCAATGGTCAATATTACTAGAATCAACAAAGATGAGGTTTATACCCAAGTAGCAATCCCAATTGAAAAAGATATTCAGGTAAGGTCACCCTTCGCACTCAAGAAAATGGTATTAGGTAAATTGCTTTCTGTTTCTGTGATTGGAGATGCTGCGACTGTTAATAATGCACTTATAGCAGCTAAGCAATACTTAGGAGACAAACAAAGAACAAGTCCCGCAATTCCTTATGTGATTTACAATACCAATAGAATAAAGGAACCTGATGCTCAAAAGTGGAGATCAACCATCAATTACCCAGTATTTTAATAAAGGCTAGTTTTTAAAACCAATCAGTCTTAGGCTATCGGAATTCATACCCAATACAAAAGCCAATTGTTTATTTAATTGAATGGGTGCTATCTGTCTTACTTGACCTTTGATACTTAATCCATTCAGTGGCGCAGCATTAAAGTCTTGCTTTCCAGTATTGATTAGTAGTGTGCCATAATCAGCGTCATACCTTCCCATTTGTACATTGTTGTCATAAAAATTACCCATCATTAAAATGTCGGGCCATTTGTCGCCATTGGCATCTGTCACAACTCCTGTTTTATAAGCCGTGATTTGTGCTTCCCATGGTAACACCTTCGCTGTGAATTGACCTTTACCATCATTGATGAATAAAGTATTCGCAAAATGGTAGGCCTTGACAAGCTTAGAAGCCTTTAATTTTTCTTTCGTAAAAATATCATACAAATTAGCCTTAGCAAAGTCTTCGGCATACAGGAATGATTTTTTAATTTTAGGAATCTGTCTTTGAATTTCATCCTTATTGGCGAAAGGAATTTCTTTTCCTTGTAAATAAAAAGTAATTATCTGTTCAAATTTTCCATTGTCATCAAAGTCATTGTAATACATGCTGATAGGTTCTTTCTCTGTCGCCTTTAACCTTGTATTCAATCCTAAGTTGCCTGCAATAAAATCCATATCTCCATCTAAATCAATGTCTACAGGTAAAGTGAAATTCCACCAACCAGGCAGATTGGTCGCGGTTTCTTTTGTCCATTTTTTTTCAGAAGGATACATCAGGTCTATACCACCCCATTGATGCGTTAAAAGGATTTCCATTTTGCCATCCTTGTTCACATCTATTTCTGTTGCACTTGTAATAAATCCAATACCAATTAAATCAGGTGCCACTGAAGCCGTTACATTTTTAAAATGCCCATCCCCTGTATTGTATAATAAATAACTGTCAATAGACGATCCATAATCCATGGCCTTCACTCTGCTTGTGATTAACAGATCAATGGCACCGTCTTGGTTAAAATCCCTAGCAATCATATCGGAACTTTGATTGTACACTGGTATTGCATCATTCAATAAAGTAAACTGTCCTTTTTCACTATTCAAGTACACCCTTGGCATCATATGTTTATCTTCTCCATAGTATTCATTACCTCCAGAGCCAACAATGATATCTTGAAATCCATCCTTATTCACATCCGCCAGCACAGCGCAAATGTCTTCGTAATTACTATCTAAACGGAATGCTTCTTGTTTTGATAAAATAAATTTACCATTGGCTTGTTGATAGTATAATGCAGCGCTAAAACCTCTAGCTCCGCCAATAAAGATATCTTCAAGTCCGTCTTTATTGACATCTCCTACCGCCAATGCAGGGCCTTCTGTGGAATTCATTTGAGGAATCAACTGTTCTCTATTGAATTCTTGAAAAATATTCTCTTGATGTTTAAATTGAATGCCAGAAGCAGCTGTAAGATCTACCATCTCCTTTGTTTGCTGTGGCCAATGCTGATTGATTAAATCATAATTGAATAGTGGCAAACCCATTTGATAAATTAGGTTTAATTGTTTTTTCTTAAACTCGGCAGGATTGATTTTTTGAAAACTGTTATCAGGCCATACTAAAAAAGCGGAATCTACTTTTGTATTTTTTAATCCAATGGATAAAGGGATCTCCATGCTTGATAAAAATCCTTTTACTGGAAACTTTTCGTAAGTTCTTATTTCACCTGGTGTAAACAATACCAATTTAGCACCTATAGCATTGATATTTTTTGTTGCGCCTTTTAATGTTACGGCAACCGAATGAGCTGTTGTATCTTGATTGCTTTTGTTTTCGTAAATAAATGACTTGTCGTTGACATTATTGACTACTAAATCTAAATCACCATCATTATCAAAATCTGCGTATGCAGCACCATTGGAATAAGAGGGAGGATTATTGACAATCGCTTTTTCCTTATCATCAAATGACAGCCCTTTTTTATTTAAAAAGAATTGATTCGGAATTTTAATTTCAGGAAAGCGATCAATCAGCGCCATATCCTTTTCACCCATTTTATTATCCCTTATTTTTTCTTGAATTTCTTGATTGGATACATAGTTTACATAGTCCATATCATTCATACGCTTAGGGATGCCATTTGCGACAAAAATATCCTTGTAGCCGTCGTTATCAAAGTCCATCAATAAGGTCGCCCAAGACCAATCTGTTGCAAACATACCAGCATACATGCCTACTTCGCTGAACTTGCCATTGCGACGATTCCATTGCAGGTTGTTACGTGTGAACTGATAGTCATAACCAACTGATATCTTGTATTGATAAATATCATAATCGTCTTCTCCTAAAGAACGCTTTAAAATATAAGGGTCTTTAGGCAACATATCCATTGAAACGATTTCCGGGAATCCATCATTGTTTAAATCGGCAGCATCTACGCCCATGGAGTACTGACTTGTATGCATCAGTCTCTCCTTTTGCTCGTCTTTAAAGCTGCCATTTTTTTGATTGATATATAAGTAATCATTCTCATGAAAATCGTTCCCAGCATAAATATCAACCCAGCCATCTAAATTGATATCACTCATCACTACCCCCAATCCATAACTAATAGCCGTACTATTAATTTTTGATGCTTTTGTGACATCTTCAAAACGCCCATTATTATTGGCAAAAATACGATCTCCTGATAATGGATCGAATGTGCCCATAAAGCTTGTCCTTGGTGCAAATGTGCCATTCTGATGTACCGAGTGATTTAATAAAAAAACATCTAAGTCCCCATCCTGATCGTAATCAAAAAAACTTGCTTGTGTACTAAATCCAGAAAAATCTAATCCATATTCAGCAGCAGCTTCTCTGTATTTTGGAATACCATTTTCGATACCTACACAAATTAATAATTGATTCTTGGATACAAATTTTTCAAAATTACCTAGTCTGCAAATATAGATATCCAATAAACCATCGTTGTTGATATCCACAACTGACACCCCCGTATTCCATGCACTATCCTGTGGTATCTGCGCTTGCTTGCTGACTTCTGTAAATTTTAATTTTCCTTGATTTAAATATAGTTGATTGTCTCCCTCGTTAGAAGCAAAAAAGATATCAGCCTGTCCATCATTATTAAAATCACCTGTTCCTACACCAGCACCATTGTAATAGTACATGTAATGAAACATGTTAAACTGCTCATTAGGATGCAATTTGTTTTCAAATTGAATCCCAGTTTGCTCCGCTGATAAAGCTTCAAATAAAGGCAATTCTTTAGTTGGCTGGTTACACGCAAAAAGGAGTCCACTTAATGCAAAGATGATTGCACTTAATGTAAAATTTGATACCGCTTGTTTCCAGCTATAGATATATTTAAACAACATACAATTATTTTAATTTCATGAATACTGGCGCCTGATTGTTTCTAAAAAACAAGACCTTTTTATGTGCACCTTCTTGAAACAAGACCATATCTCTTACTTGTCCTGTAATGGCCAAGCCAGATTGTTTGTCTTCTACCACTTCGAGTTTTCGTTTACCTTGATTCAATAATACCAAACCGTAATTAGCATCTAAACGTCCGAACTGCGGAAGGAATCCAAACTGGTTACCGCCCATGACTAGATCTGTTTTCCCATCTGCATTGACATCTGTGGACACCATCGCATTCAATGAAGAAAATTGCACTTCGTTTGGCAAACGTTGAATATCAAATTGTCCATTGCCTTTTCCCCAAGCGATAATTGAACTAGTGTAATTGTATAATTTCATTGCTGCTTTCTCGACCAATTCTTTTTTAAATAATTCTTGGAAGGATTTCTTGGCATAGATCTCGTAATTCAGATTTTCTTTTTTAAGTAGAGGGATTTGTTCTTGCATTTCGCCTTTCATAAAGACTGGAACATCTTTCCCATCAATTGTTCTTGTCAAAATTTTATCGATACTTTCATTACCATCAAAATCATTGATCCAAAGTTTCACAGGCGCAGTTGGCGTTGGTTTCAAGTAACCGTTCTCACCCATATTCCCAATGATGAAGTCTTGAAAGCCATCCCCATCGATATCTGACATATGAATAGACTGCCACCAACCATTCAGTCCTTTTAAATTAGTTGTTTGTTCTACCATTCTGCCTTTTTCAAAATGATACATCACCGGATACATGTATTCACCAACAATGATCAATGAGGTGCCAGCTTGATTACTTAACTTACCAGCCACCGCACTGGTCACCATTCCTAGGTTTGAAAACTCAGGTGCTATTGTAGAAGTCACATCTTTAAATTGTCCTTGTCCGTTGTTTTGGTATAAAGCACTAGATGGTGTTACACCATACTTTAATGGGGTGTTTCTGGCCCCTACAAATACATCCAGGTCGCCATCCAAATCATAGTCCATTGGCACCATCACACCAGTATTGTATTCAAACACAGGGAATGCATCCGTAAGGTGTGTGAAATTAGCTTTACCGTCATTTAGGAAAAGACGGTGATTCAACTCGCCTCTATTAGATAATCTATTGTTGCCGCCCGAGCCTACCAATAAATCCATATCCCCATCCTTATCGGCATCAAAGAACACAGCAGCCACATCTTCATAACTTGTAAATGCGTTGAATGCTGTTTGAGGCTTTGGTTTAAAATCTCCGTTACTTGATTGAAGGTAAATTTGACTTCCCTTATTATTGGCGCCTCCTATAAATAAATCTGCAAGGCCATCGCCATTGAGATCCGCGGTTGCTGCTTTAGGGCCTTCTTGTGAAAGAATTCTTGGAATGATTCTTTCTGCATAAAAGTCTACATGATCGTCCTCGGTGTGTTTTTCAAAATTGCTTTTTAATTCCTCAAATAAGGGTGCGATTTTTTCTTGCACGACTACAAATGGTTTGACTATTTGTGTAGCTTGTTCGATTGTGTAAACTGTATCAAGCTTTTGTAATTTTAAAATACTTTGTGTTAGATTAGGCCAGATCACCTGCACTGAATCAATTTTTGTAAACTTTCCTAACCCAAAAATTTGTTTGTAATCCACAGAAGACTGAAAACCTCTTGCAGGAATGACTTCCTTACTTAAAATTTGTCCTTGAATAAATACATTAATTTTTGCTCCAACTGCATTGATATTCTGAGGTAGGCCTTTTAATTTAAATCCAATAAATCCGTTTTTATTTTTTTCTCTGCTCTTATTTTTGAAAACAAAACTTGGCATATTGTTATTGTTCACAACCATGTCCAAATCCCCATCATTGTCTAAGTCGCCATAAGCTGCACCGTTAGAAAAACTAGGGATATCCAAGCCCCAATCCTTTCCCATATCCTTAAATGTCAAGTCTCCATTGTTTCTAAACATTTTATTTGGAATGGGTTGACTGCTCATTTTTTCAATGATACTACTGATCTCGTCTTTTTTGCCAGATAAAACCATTTTCTGAATCATGGTATTGGCAAAGAAATCTATAAAGTCTTGATTGGTTAAATCACGATAAATACCATTACTTACATAAATATCATTGTAGCCGTCGTTGTCTGCATCAAAGATCATTTCGCCCCAACTCCAATCACTCGCTTCCACGCCAGAAAAACGAGCAACTTCTTTGTACTTGCCATTCTTATTATTTAACTGCAAAGCATTGTGCATGAACTGATGGTAGAACCCACTAGCTACTTTTAAACGGTAGATATCAATATTATCGAAAGAGGTAGTTGTTTTTAATCTAAAATCATTGTCAGGCAACATTTCTGTTGTAAAAATATCTGGATAACCATCATTGTTCACATCGGCCATGTCCGTACCCATAGATGCGATGCTATTATGTTCGGTATAGGTTTCTATTTCATCTTTGAATGTGCCATTTTTTTGATTGATGTATAAATAATCTCTTTCAAAGAAATCATTGGACACATAGACATCGGGCCATGCATCGCCATTTACATCTCCAATAGTAACTCCTAATCCAAAGCTAATTAAAGAACCATGTATACCCGCTTCAGCAGATACCTCTACAAATTTTCCACCTTCGTTTTTATATAAATGATCGCCACCGCCTTTCAAAAAGTCTGCTACTGAAGAATTTTCTGCTCGAATATCTCTAGCGTTCGCATAGTTCAAAGTATTCACAGGGATAGGACTATTGTTTACCATGAAGCAATCTAAGTCGCCATCCATATCGTAATCAAAGAAGGAGGCATGCGTGGTGTAACCATTATTTGCTAGGCCATAGGCTTCTGCACTATCCGTAAAAGTTAAATCGTGGTTGTTGATGAATAATTGATTCTTACGAAGGTCTTCTTGCATCATATTGCCTGCATTGGCTACATAAATATCCAGCCAGCCATCGTTGTTGATGTCCACCATCGTCACGCCCGTGCTCCATTGGTCTTTTTTTGTGAAGCCTGCTTTATCTGAAATATCTTCGAATTTAAAATCGCCCTTATTTAAAAATAATTTATTGGCACCTTGATTCGCAGTAAAAAACACATCGGCTAGTCCGTCATTATTGATATCACCAATACCTACCCCACCACCATTGTAAAAATTACGATACTTAAAAATATTATTATCCTTCTCGTCGGTTACCGTATTGGTAAATTGAATCCCACTGTTTTCTACCAACTCAAAAAGCTGCCCTTCCTTTGACTTTGTACAAGCTGAAAAAAAGATGGAAACAAAAAGTAGTAGGTGAATTTTTTGCATACAATGAAGGGCTAATTTTAATGCATAAAAATACAAAAAGGCCGTGGTAAACCACGGCCTAAAATCATAATAGTTGTTTTGAGGAGCTTTAAATTTTATCAAAGCTCCTCAAAACAAAAAGGCCGCGGTAAACCGCGGCCTTTTCTATAATAGGTTAACTATTTTGGTAAATCCTAGTAAC
>JBMOFB010000025.1:0-17958 GCA_049314475.1 Sediminibacterium sp. | reverse complement strand
GCAGTCTTGGAAAAGAAAGACGAAGTCTTGGAAATAAAGACGCAGTCTTGGAAATAAAGACGAAGTCATATAAAGCTTATTTCTTATAAATTGAAAAATGTAATTTTTACGTAAATTGCAAGGATATGAAATCAAATATTGGGGTTCCTTTTTTTTCAGATTTTCCAGTTGACTTTGACTTAGAGTGGCAAATGTCTCGTGCCGAAAAATATTGTTTAATTAATTTATTACAAAATATTAATCCTTCAGTTGCAATTGAAATTGGCACATATAAAGGTGGCAGTTTACAAGTATTGAATAAATATGCAAAGGAGGTTTATTCATTAGATATTAGCAAAGCACCAAAAGAATTTTTAGCTACAAAATTTCCGACAGTTCATTTTAAGGTGGGTGATAGCTTTTCAATTTTGCCAGACTTATTTATTGAAATTGAAAAAGAAAACAAGAAACTAGAATTTATATTGGTAGATGGAGATCATACTACAAAAGCGGTTAAGAGAGATCTACATTCGATTCTTTCATATCCTCATAAAAATCCAATCACCATCATATTACATGATAGCTTTAACCCTCAATGTAGGGCTGGAATAAAGGGTATTGATTACGCGCAATATCCACAAGTGAAATACGTAGAACTAGATTATATTACTGGTTCTTTTTGGCATAACAATACCTATAGGGAAATGTGGGGTGGATTTGCAATGATTCAATTTGACCCTACTAATACAAGTCCAGCATCAATAATGGGTTCTCAAGAACAATTATTCAAAAGAGCCTATTTAAGCTCAACACACTTAATCAAGGATCGCTTTCAATTTTTACTTCCTATAAAGTCTTGGCTATTTAAAAAACTAGGAATTAGGCATAGGACAGATATGTACGAAAACTTTGAATAAGTTCACTACGTATAAGACAGTGCACTCAAAGGGATTAGTGGTAGTATTGGTTTAAAAAGATGTTAGACTTAAAATTAATCCGGCTGTCTAAAAAGCAACAAAGCGGTAATGCCTAAGAAAGATAAAATTGCTCCAAGAAAAATACCTTCGTACCATTTTGTTTCGATGCGCTCTAGCGGGAAGCCAGTTTGATCTACAATTTGAACAGTTGGGGTTTCTTGTATTAATGCAGCTTTAGAAAGTTCTAAGTTTTTCATCAACTCCGCATAAATAGTTGTTAAAACCATTTTATCGCGTTGTGAAATTTCAGAGTACACAGGCGCGTTAATATCGGCAGGATTGACATTTAATAATAATCTGGCGTCCTCTGTGGCAGAGTAGGTTTGTTGATTCAATAAATTAGAAATACTATCTGTTCTTTTTTCAAGACGTTCAATATTATTTCTTAATCTGCCAACTTTCGCATTCACATAAAAATCGGTGGCAATTTTAATGATGCCTTTAGTAATCAATAAGCTCAATAATTCATCCTTTGTATTGATTGCGATTTTAAAAAAACTTAATTTTTTATCCGGCTTTACTACAGACAATTCTTTTTCTTCGATACGCTTAATAATTGTTTTCAACAAGCTATCTTGCAAGCGTACATTTTGATCCGGTTGTCCAAAATAAATGGCACGACCAATTTTTTCATTGCCCGTCCATTTTTCTCTTAAACCATATACATCCGCATACCTATCAGCAATCGTATAATTAGCAATTGCAGACTGCTTATTTGAATCCGCAGCTGCATTTGTTGAACTGGTATTATTATCAATTGGATAAGGCGTCTTTAAGCACTGAGCCATCATGGACTTACTTTTTAATAAAGAAAGTACATTGTCTCCAGACAATACGCCATTACCAGAACCTGCTAAACTTCCAATATCCATTCCAATAGAACCACCTAGGGATGATAATAATCCTCCACCAATGCTTTTGCTATCCTCTACAGAAAAAGTAATTTCTGCATTGTAACGAACAGGTTTAAAAATACTATACGCCAATCCTAAAGCTGCGCCAATCAAAACCGCTAATAATACTAATTTAAAATTTGCACTAATCGCTTTTTTAATTTTTACGACCCAGCCATTCAACCAACTCGCAAAAGAGAAAGGTTGTTCGTAAGGATAATTAGAAGTATCGTTCGGAGCGTTCATCAGGTTATAATTTTAAAATGGCAGCCAAGCTCACCAATCCAGAAATGATAGATGTAATGGCAGTGATTTCAGCAATGCTTAATCCTTTTTGTTTTTCAGGCACATCTGGCACAATAATTTTGCTGCCAGATTTTACTGTTGGATAAAATCTAAAGAATAAGAATCTTGAAGGCTTGCGATTGATGCCATTACTGTATTGAATATAGGCTTTGGATAATGAGCCTCTATTTTTTACACCACCTGCTGCAGAGATATAAGATTTAAAACTGCTTGATTCAAAACGGATCAATTGAGGATTGTACACCGCGCCCACAATTTCAACATAAGGGTCGTTGCGTGACACAAATAAACTATCACCAGGTAATAATAACAAGGCCATGTCTTTTGCAGCATTTTGTTCTAGGTTCACGCCTATTCTTGTGCCATTGCGGAATACTTGTAAATCTTTTAAAGAACCATATTGTGTTAATCCACCTGCACGAGTAATGATATCTTGAATGTTTTCGTCACGACGCTCTAAAGCAAAATTACCTGGAAACAATACTTCACCGCGCACTTTTACGTCACCAATAAATTTATAGTTCAATAATCTAGGTACATAAATATAATCCTGTGGTTCTAAAGTTAAAGAAGCGTCTTTATTAGTGAGTGCCGCATCCAATTCTAATTTCATCAAGTCCACCATTTGATTGCTCATGGCGTCTGTTCTGTTTTTCTCTAAACGAGAAAGTTCTACTCTATGGTAAGCTGCATCATTCAAAAATCCACCAGCAAGTGCAATTAAGTCTTGAATCTGCATGCCTTTTCTAAACAATACTTTACCAGGACTGCGCACATTACCATCAATGGTGACATATTGTTGTTCTATTAAGTCATCTTTAGCAAATACATGAATTGAATCTTCTGAACTCAAAGCAATCTCATTGGTGCTTAAAGTATTTAAGTCCACAGAGACAATTGTTTTTTCTCTATTTGGACCAACACGCTTAATGATGGCTCTTGTCAAAAATGCATCCGCTCTTAATCCGTCTGCTTTTTTAAGTAAGCTATTTAAAGATAGTTGAGGCGTGAACCCGTATTCACCAGGACGGTACACA
Organism: Sediminibacterium sp.; assembly: GCA_049314475.1. Classification (GTDB taxonomy): domain Bacteria; phylum Bacteroidota; class Bacteroidia; order Chitinophagales; family Chitinophagaceae; genus Sediminibacterium. The sequence goes on along the minus strand of JBMOFB010000025.1, from coordinate 14,766 downwards.
GCACCTGTAATGGTTACTTTGTTCTCGAACAAAGGTTGTCTTTGTTCTGCAAAAATAGAATCGCTTTGCATTGGGATGTAGTTCATAAAAGAACTTGTCTCTACATCTTTATATAATTTTTCACGACCATTCATTTGAACAATCTTTAATCGATCGGTGAAAGCGGAATCGCTAAATCCACCTGCATAGGCTAAAGCTTGTGCTAAATTTTCAGTTGGTAATAATTCATAGACCATTGGACGTTTCACCATGCCAGCTAATTCCACACGTTTTAATGTTGGGGTGAAAACCAATACGTCCTGGTCTTCTAAACGAATATCTGAAGGTAGAAGTCCTTTTTGTAAAAATGGATATAAGTCAATCGTAGCAATCATTTTATTGTTACGTATCACTTGGATATTTCTTAAAGTACCATTCACAGTTGGACCACCAGTAATATACAAAACATTAAATACGGTTGCCAATGCAGATACTTGATAAGCACCTGGGCGCTCCACTTCACCAATCACTGTTACACGAACAGATCTTCCATTGGATAAACTTACATTCAATTTTGTTTTACCCATTGTTAAAGCAGGATAGGATTTAGCCATGCGGGAAAAAATGCGTTGCTTGGCTTGTTCTATTGTTAGGCCTGTTAAAGAGATGAGTCCAACATATTCTACTTTGATAGATCCATCACGATTTAATGTAGCATCAATATCCGTTTCATTTAAACCACTTAAAGTAATATTTAATGCATCCCCTGGACCTAAAATATAATTCTTAGGAGTGGCCAAATTTAAATTAGGCTGAAATTCTGTATTGGGATTGCTAAAGAAACTATAACCGTAATATTTATCATTGGTGCGGATAAATGGCACTTCGTTGATCCAACTTGAATCCTGTAAAAACATCGAAGTGTCTTTAATGAAGGATTTGTTAGAAGCACTTGTGCCAAATTTGTTTTTTTGTGCAGCTTGAATGCCAACTAGACGTTTTTTGAACATCCCCACTTCATTCGGACCCAATCCTTTTTTCACCATCATCTTCATAGCTTCGGATTCAGTCATGCCTTTAGCAGAAAATTGCTGCCAAACCTGCATCATCTGTTGATCGGACAATTGATTGATCTTAAGATTCTTTAAATCTTGAGCGGCTAAGCTTCCAACGAACAAAATAGCAACCAAAACCAGGATGCTTTTTATTTTTGTAAAAAATGATGTCATTATTGTCTTCTTATATATGTAAAAGTACTAAAATTTATTCCAGCAAATACCGAAACTAGCATCTGTGAACCATTTGCCATTGCCGATAATCGGTTTTTGATAGGTATTGGCATAACTAAAGTTTAAAATCAAATTATTCCAAAGTTCATATTGCGCATTGAGGCCGAACCTATTGCGTTTATATTGAGGATCAAAGCCGAATTTAGGTTGGGGCACAGCAAAATATTGTGCCTCTATAGATCCTTGACCATTTTTACGCATCATAAAGGCAAAGGCTTCGATACTCAAGTTGGCCTTAGGATGGTATTTAGCACTCAAATAAATCCGATCCGCATTGGCGCCCATCCAGTCGCCTAAGGAAAAATTAGCATTGGAATAATTTTGAGCAGCAATAAAATTGCGGTACATGAATGGATTCAATCGCGTGTATTCTGCATTAAAAGTAAGATAATGTAAAAACAGATCGGTCACGGAAGCGCCCAACTGATAGCCTAAATGATTGCGCGAACTTCCAGCATTAAAAGCCGAACCCAATCTAATTTCATCAATCATCCATTGGCCATATAAATGTGTGTTGCGTATTTGATTACGGCTACTAAATCCAAGAAAGAATTGACCATTGGATCCGCTCAAAATATTGTCTGCATATTTTTGATTATCAAATGCTTTAAAAAAAGTAACAGGCAACATATAAGCTAATTGCAAGTTTTCACTATACATGATGGACTCGCCTAAGTTTAATTTCAAACCTTTCATAGGCGCAATCTCTAAGGAATGGGTTGCAAAAAATTTAGGAAGGTATTGTTGACGCACTCCGCCATATACTTTATTGTTTAAATCATAAGTGGCTCTTGTATCCAGCACGCCAGATTCTAGCCAAGCATGCATATAATTAAATTTTAACCAGGAACTTGGTTGATAGTTAAGCGCATAAAAAGGATAAGCAGGTGCTTTGTCCGACAATACGATGTTTCCATATTTACCATAACCTAAAACCTGTTGATCTTGACCTACAGTGATCATACCCTTATTTAAACGATAGCTTAAAGTGGCATTCATTTGTGAGTAGTTCAAAATTTTTGGATTATTTGTTCCCTTACGAACAAAGCCTGGTAGTTCATTGTCAACACGCAAAGAATCAAATCCACCTTGCTCATCAATATCTACAAAGCTTAATTGAAAACCAATACGGTTACCCGCATAACCCATTAACTGAAAGCCTCTCGCCTGAATGGAATTGAATTTACCATTGCGTGATTGCACTGAAAGATTGCCCATTGGGTTCACTATAAGTCCAAAACCATTTTCTTTATACGTGATAATATTTTGTTGTACAGCAGGATTGGATTTTAATTTTTTGAAAGCAATAAACGCTGGACCACTATATCTATTTTTAACTTCACTTGTATCTGCTAAATTAGCCCCAATACTTATGATATTTGGATTTTCTAAAGCAAAACCTGCAATAAAAAACTGTAACTCTTTTTGCTCTATTGCAGATAAATCTTTTTGATTTTGTAGTGCTTCTAATTTTTGAAAAATAATTTTACGATCAATTGGTTTAATTAAATCGTTGAATTCAATTTTACCTTTCTGCGCCATACGACTTAAAAAATCAATCACGGTTGTCTGATGTGATTGTACCTGCGCATGCATTGGTACATATGCAATTGTCATGGTGAATGACAATAAAAAACACAATACTATTTTAATGATTATTTTAGAATGCATTTTAAAAAATATTTTAGTAAGCGCCTTTGTCGCGCAACATTTTAATGATGGTTTGTAAAATAATTTGCAGGTCTAATGTGAAGGACCAACGATGAATATAATACAAATCAAAATTCACACGTTGCTCCATTTCCTCATGCGTTCGAACTTCTCCACGACAACCATTAATCTGCGCCCAACCGGTGATACCAGGGTTCACCATATGACGTTTTAAATAATTGTCTACGCTCTTCATGGATTCTAAGTTCATAGGGGTTGGATGCGGTCTTGGACCCACTACAGACATCTCACCTTTTAACACATTCCAAAACTGAGGCAATTCATCAATGCTATATTTACGCAATACCTTACCTAGGCGCGTTACACGAGGATCGTTGCGAGAAGTTTGTTCAAAGTCTTGACCGCCATGTCCATTATACCCGTTCTTGGTATGCATGGTTCTAAACTTATAACAAATGATGGGCTTGTTGTTGACACCCCAACGTTCTTGTTTATAATACACGGGGCCATTAGAATCTAATTTCACTAAAATAGCAATAATCGGGAAAAGCCACCAACCAATCAACACAAAGAACAATCCTGCAAAAAATTTATCAAATAACATTTTAAACAACTTGTTCTCCCATTTATCTAAAGGCAGTTCATTTAAATTAATCACCGATAATAAACCAAGGTTATCCATCTCTTCGGACTTTGTAGTTAAGTCCAGCAGTGCAGGCATCAAGCGAACACGCACATTCAATTGATCACAAATTTCAGCACAGTATCGAATCTCCCAAGTTTTTTCACTAGGTAAAGAAATAATGACTTCGTCTATACGCTGCGCTGTTAAAGCTTTTTCTAAATCACGAATCTTACCTAAATAGTTTACTCCATCTGCGTTGTTTTCTTCGCTTACTTCCTCGTCATGAATAAAGCCCACACATTTATAGCCATAGTACACGTGCTCTTTGAGTGTTTTAAAAAACTCTAAAGATGTTTTATTATAACCAACAATGATCACTGCATCGTTTAAGGCACCCCCTTCAAATGCAAGGTGTTGTTTTTTTCGGATATAATACTTTGCAAGAATAGAAATAGAAAAATGCAAACTCACTAAAACACTAAAACGAAACAAATTTGCATAGTTGGATTTAGATAAAAACAAAAACGCACTTAATAAAATAACAAATAAGGCGTTGGCATAAAAATTAAATAAAATTTCCTCGGGGAATTTTTTATAAATACGATTACGGTATAAACGACACTCATGGGCAGCTAAAAACCAAATGCCCATCAATAAGCCAAAAAATAAAAAATCAACGAAGGAGGAGGGAAAGATGAAAGCTTGGTGCTTGATATAGATGGCTGTAAAAAGCGATAAAATCAAACTCAAGGCGTCAATGCCAATTAAGTTCTTTTTATAATAACGCTGTTTCAAGTACATGCACCTCTATTTTATATTCGCCAAAGATTTGAGATGGTAAAGGTATAAATCGGAGACCGTTTCCCAAGTATATTTTTCGGTTATTCCTTGGTGTATGATGGCTCTTTTAGCCTCAATATCAATGCAATGCGATTCGGCCCAGTTCAACCAGCGGGTGCAATCAACCTGGGATTTAGAGAAATAGAAGCCAAATTGTTCGTTTTGCAGCACTTCACGGCTAAAAACGGTGTCTAAAGCGGCAATTGCACAGCCATTGGCCATGGCTTTAAGTAAAGTGGGGTTGGTGCCCCCAAATTCATGCCCATGCAGGTAGGCATAGCAATATTTATAGAGCGAAGCGAGTGTTTCAGGACTACGAACGTAACCGGTAAACACCAAACGAGGGTCTTGATAGCTTCTAATTTTATCGGCATAAGCGTCTTGATAGGGCACATCCCCCACAATCACGAGTTTTTTAGTACTGTTAGATTGGATAAAGCCCTCTATTAAAATATCGGCATTGTTATCGGGGATCATCCTACCCACAATTAAATAGTAATCCCTTTCCACCAAGTTCCAGTCCGATAAAAAAGATAAGTCAGCACCAGGACTAGTTTCGGCACCATAGGTGATGACCACAGATTTTGCACCAAATTCTTTTAGGTAGATGGCTTGCATCGCATCGGCATCTGTAATGAGCAGATCCATAAAACGAGTCGCCATTTTAGCAGCCCATTTAAAATACACGCCACCAAAACCTTTCCATTTAGGACGAAGCCATTCAAGGCCATCCACATTCATCATCGTAGGTTTACCAAAAAGACGGGCAATGATACCAAAGGGCCCATTGCTCACATTCAATACCAAAGCCACATCCACCTTCGTGAAGACCATATGCCAAAAAGCAAAAAAGGAATGAATGGGTTGCGCCAAAGATTTAAAAGGCAGTGTTGGAATATAAACCAAATGAATGCCATTGACCATAGCAGGTTTTTCAGGAAATAAATGCGCATGACAATATACCGTGATCTCCACGCCTTTTGCAGGCAATCTTTCTGCCAAAGCTTTCACCAAAGTTTCATAACCACTATATACATAAGGATAACCACGCGAGCCAATGATGGCGAGTTTTAATATTTTATCATGGCCCATTGAATCCGTGGACATATTATTTGTATTGTTGGATGTTTGCTGCATGGTTAGTTTTCAAAAACGGTTAACATATTTTTTTCAAAAGTAGCTTGACTAAAATAAGTCGCTACCCTTTCTTTACCTGCTGGACCCATTTGCTGACGAATACTTGCAGGCAAGATTGCTTGTATTTTTTCGGCAGCCACTGTTGCATTGTCTAAAGGAATGAAAATACCAGTTTCATTTTCTTGCACCATTTCTAATGCACCACCTTGAGCAGTCGCAGCCACTGGAATACCATATTGCATGGCTTCGAGAATTACTGTAGGTAAAGGATCAGGTAGTTGAGAAGGCAGGATGAGTAAATCGATGGAGCGATAAAACACATCCATTTCTTGGACTAAGCCAAGATAAAAAACACGGTCTTTAAAAATCGGATCTTTTAATTGTGCATGTAAGGCGTCTAATAAATATTCATAGCCAGGAAAAGGATCACCGGCAATTAAAAAATAGAAAGGAAGAAACACTTCCTGCGGATTATTTGCATCTAGGATATCGTTAGATAGATTCGCATCATTCAATTGTTTTGATAACAACGCACGCGCAATCTCTACAAAATAGGCTTGCCCTTTCCAATAATGAATTCTTGCAGCCATACCAATCACTAAGGCATTGGCAGGTATATTGCATGTTGTTTTAAAATCAGGAATATTAGTAGGTGCAATAGGCTCAATCCCATTATAAATTTGTGTGATTTTGTTGGCAGGCAATGCATGTTGCCAATGTTGTTCCACTGCTTTAGAAACAACAATTAATTGGTCTGCGGTAGCGCGAAAACGCCAAGCTAAAAAACGATTTAACAAGAAAGGCTTTTGAATGATTTCATGAATATGCCAAATATGTTTTAATCCATTACGACGCGCAACAAAACCGCCAATCAACACTGCGGCAGTATTGGAATAAATGGTATCAATTTGATGCGACCGAATGATTTCATTTAAAACACCCAAAGCCATTCGCCATTTTAGAAATCGGTTGATGATACCAGCAAGATTAAAATATTGACGACGAATAATACCAAGGTTCACAATATGCACTTCCATCCCCATGGCTTTAAGGCTTTGTTCGAGTGTGCCTTTATTAGAAAGCACCACTATGGCTGTATGTCCATTTTTTTGAGCAATCGCCACAGTTTGTAAAAAAATTTTACTTGCGCCATAAGCATCGGATGAACTATGTAAAAATAAAATGCGCATCAGCCTAAACGAGATTTAATCACACGGGCAGGTACCCCCGCAACAACTGAAAATGCAGGGACATCATCGTTCACAACACTACCCGCTGCAATAACAGAACCCTTGCCAATGGTAACGCCTGCAAGAATCACCACATTAGCTGCTATCCAACAATCATCTTCAATCACCACTGCGCTTTTAGCAACACCTTGTGCTTTGATAGTGATATTAGGATTATCAAATACATGGTTCTCTGCATAAATACTTACACGAGGCGCCAACATCACATTATTGCCAATCGTGATTTTACCCGAACAGCCAATATAATTGTAAGGACCAATATTAGAATTGTTACCCATGACTAAACCTTCTCCAATGGGCCCACCATAGATATTAGATGGACGAATAATGGCATATTTCCCAATACTCACGCGGTCTCCTAAATGTATCCCATTGGAAGCAAGGCAATTAATTTCTGCACCATCTTCAATAATTACTTGAGTACCTAGATGCAAATTTTTTGGATAACGAATGGCTACATTTTTACCAATAAATAAATTGCCTTTTACAGAACCAATGCAAAGTCGGTACATCAAACCTCTTAAAAAAAAGAAAGCTAGATAATAGAATGTCAATCCTTTGTCCTGCATTGACCATCCTTCGCCAAATCTATTGGGAGTAGTTGTAGACATGTGGTAAAAATAAACTAAAAAACAGCAAGAATTAACAACCCTTCATCAATTCATGGATTTCTTGGGCCGCTTTTGGCCAACTAAAATGCAATTGACGTGCTTGGCCTTTTTGAACCAGTTTGGCCAGCAGATTAGGGCTTTCCACTAATTGTAACATAGCAGATGAGATGGAAGCGGTATCAAAAGGATCCACAAACAAAGCGGCATCTCCTGCCACTTCTGGCAAAGCACTTGTATTAGCACAAATTAGAGGCAGGTTAAAATGGAAGGCCTCTAAAATTGGTAGCCCAAAGCCTTCATTTAAAGAAGGCAAACAATAAGCAAAAGCATGGGTGTAAACCGTTGCAAGTGCATCTGCTTCTAAGTAGCCTAAACGAACTACTGCCTCTTGCAAACCAAGAGATACAATGGCTTGCTCAATTGCAGGTGCATCATTCAATTGTGATTTTACAGGGGTATTGCCCACTAAGACTAATTTATAATTGGGATAAATAGCATGCAACTGCGCAAATGCTGTTATTAAACGCACTAAATTTTTTCGTTTCTCTAAAACGCCCACGTGTAAAAAATAAGGAGCATCTATAGGAGAAGGTCCAATCTTTGGATGATGAAATGATTTAGCAGCTTCTAAAACCACTTGCATTTTATTTGGATCAAAATTTTCATACTTAAGAATGCATTGTTTAGCATACTCGGTAGGAACAATCAATAGGTTGGCTTTTTTTGCAGCAGGCACGCCTATTCCATGAAAAAGTTGAAGCCACAATGGATGGTAATGTTCGGGCGTTTCCCAAAAAAAAGCATCATGCAACACTGCGATTGTTTTTAAGCCCATTTTAAAATAAGGCACAAAAAAATCACTACAAAATAAATGAGTCACCCCTTTTCGACGGGCTAATAAAGGCAATTGTACTTGCTTCCACCAAAAAAAACGCAGGTGCTCCAATAATTTTAAAGCCTTATTTTTCCCACGATACACGTTACGTGCATTGTCTAATAAAACCAATTGCAGGTCTGGCAGTTGCTCCCAAGCATGGATCAACTCTATTAAATAAGTACGCGCGCCTGTCTGAGCAATGCGAAGGTCTCGGGTGTCAACCCCAAGGACAATAGGCTTATTTAAGTTGTCTTGCATGTTGCGAAGATAAAAGAGATTAAATAAACAGATATATTTGTTTATGCAATACCTCGTTTTTATTTTTCCTTTGCTGTTTTTAACCAGCTTTTTACTAGGGTGTTACAAAATCTTAAAGGGAGACCCAAATGGGTTATTTATATTTTTGATTGGGGGTTTACCATTTTATGCCACTAGCTTGTCTACCTTCTTTTTAATAGGGGGTAAAAATATCATCCCATTTGTTCAAGCGACTAAGGAACTAGTGGTTGTTTTGTGTTTAGGTACATTGATTTTACAAAATAAGATCTTATTTAAATGGACCTTACTAGACAGACTAATTCTTATTTTTTTTATCGGGAGTAGTATTTATGTTTTTTTACCAATAGGCCCAAATGGATTTTTACAAAGGTTACTGGCATTTAAAGGGCTGAGCTTTTTCCCACTGGTTTATTTTTGCGGCAGATTATTTCCTTTACGCAAAACGCATTTAGAAAAGTATTTTATTTTTATACTAGTACTTACCATTGCAGCAGCAGCATTGTCACTTGGGGAGTATTTATTACAAACACACTTACAAGCTTATACTGGTTATAGTGACCTAAATTACTATGTATACAAACAAGACCCAAGTGGTAATTACGGGTTGACTTGGACTTTTGAAATTCAAAATGGCGCAAAACGTTTTGCATCCTTTTTCTCTACACCATTAGAACATGCTGCAGCAACCATTATTGCATTGGCCATTATTGCTGGCTTATACACCGAAAAAAGTAATCAACTTTTTTTGTCTAAGTTTGGCTGGATTGCTTTAGTAGCAACAGTTGCATCCATCTTACTTTCTTTATCAAGAGCAGCTGTCTTAAGTTATTTTGCAGTGATCTTAATTTATAGTTTTATTACAAAGCGAAGAGAAATCTTATCCATCTTTTATTTAACCATTGTGCTATTTGTAGTTTATCTATTTAGTTTTAGCAGCAAGGATATACAAGATTTTGTGATGGACACTATTACTTTTAGCAATGAGTCCAGCGTTGGACATTTGGCAGAATGGTTGATAGGTTTGGAATCAATGATTGCAAAACCATTGGGCTTAGGAATAGGTGCGTCTGGGGGAATTACAGCCAATGAAGGCAATGCAGTAGGAGGAGAAAACCAATTTATTATTGTAGGTGTACAAATTGGTATAGCAGGATTGCTATTGTATGCATGGATACATTTTTATACCATATATCTGGCGTATAAAAATTATAAAATTTTAAAAGGAAAGGAACAGAAAATTGCGATGACTGTTTTGTTAATTAGAGTAGGTATGTTTTTACCTATGTTCACTTCCAATTTAGATACATTTATCTATATCAGTTATCTCATGTGGTTTATGACAGGGTTATTAAGTAATATTTTATCTAAACCATATGCCCATCTTGAACATAAAACTGTTTAAGTCATTGGGATTGTTAAATCCAAGACCAGAGGCGTCTGCAGGTTGAGCCCATTGATAATTAAAGGATTTTTTGTACGCGATACTTGTACTCAATACAAATTTGTTGAATGGATGATCTGCCATTAAACGTAAACCAAAGTCAACCCATTTGGTTTTACTAGGATTGGTAAATGCTAAATTGTCCTCAAAGAAAACACCATTTTGTGTTACACGCTCCAATTGAATACCATATTGTTGTAGGCCATTGAACTTACTTAATCTAAATGTTTGTGCATTAGCACCTTGTCCAATCGGCGCCCCCATAATCTCTCCTAAATGCGTATAGCCTTGCTTTGCTCCACCATGCACATACCAAGATCCTCCACTTAATAAAGGCCAAGAAGGTGGTTGTTGCATGCGGGTATACTCGGAAATCAATTGCCAGTATTTTGTTTTTTGATCATTGACATTGAATAATTTTCGTATCCCCAAAGTATACGCTCTCGTATGATCTAGTCTTTGAATGGCATCTCTTAAATTATAAAAAGCATCGTTCCTGCCCCATTCCATATAAAATTCGGCATTGGCGGGTTGCATTAAATAACGCATAAAAAAAGACGCATATTGATCGGTATTGTCTTCAACAGAACCTAAAAGATAATCTGTAAACTGATTGGGGTCATTTGTTCTTGAAACATTTTTAAAAATTAAATTCGAGTTGTTAAATACGGTTAAAATAATTTCGGGTTGTTGCACTACCCTTGTTAATCCCACGCTTAAGCCTTTTACCCATTTAGGTTGATAGGCAATGGTTGCGCCATTATAATACCTTCTACTTGGGATTGTTGCATTACTCACTTCGACTAAACCTTGATAAGCCTTGTCCATAGGATCTAAATACGCAGCAACCCATTGCCACTCAAAATTACCAATCGGTGTTTTAAGAGGGCGGGTACTATTAAAAGTCAAGTGCATAAAGCCAGGGGCATGACCACTCATTAACAATGGGTTAAACACCGAAGGACCCCAACTGATATTTTCTGAACTTATACCAATAGATGCTGGGCCTGCATTTAAACGTATGCTTGAATTACCCCAAAATAATTTGTTGTAATTATTCGTTTGAATATTATTGCTAAAACTTTTATTCTGCGCATGCACCCACTGTGGTTGCAATTGCAACGTCAATGGACCCAATTTTGCAAATACGCCTGCGGACGCCATCACCTGATAGCCGCTGCTTGCAAGCATTGGACCATCGATTGTTTTAAATGGGATATCTGTTACATATTGTTGATGTAATTGAAGAGGCATTAAATCCACATAGCCAAATTTTCCTAAAAAGGATTTACCTCTTTTTTGTAAATACCTATTGATTTGATTTGTAGTATTGATTTTTGAGGGTGGATTTTGTTTACTTAAATAAACTGGATTAATCAAAAACGAAACAGTCGAATCAAATCTTCCTAGTAACTGTTCTCTGCGTATTAAATCCGTTCTCCATTCTTGGTCTAAAGAAATAGATTGCGCACTCACAGTTTGATTCAATACAATCAACTGCATCAAAAATATAAAAACAAGAAAGGGATACCTAGTTGCCTTGTATCCCTTGTAGAAATTAAATTTCAATCTATTATTTTTTATTTTTCCAAAAGCCATAAATACCTTTTTCAACTTCGTAATTGTCCCATGATTTTTGAGCGCGGATTGGTTGTTGTTTGGCCCATTGCCACATATCAGTTAATCCCTGCTCTAAACTTGTTTTATCTTCATAGTCTAAGAGCGTCACACTTAGTTCATGAGAAGGCAAAGCGTCTTTTACTTCGTGACGCGCTTGTTCGTATTTGATCTCCCCATTACCAATGACTTTTTTTAATAGTTCTGCAGCATCTTTAATGGTGTAGTATTTCCAGCTTCCAATATTGATAATTCTATTTTTAGCACGATCATCTGTAGCTGCTTTCCATAAAGGCAACAAGCAATCATCGATACTAGAGAAAGCTCTTTGTTGATCCCCTTCGCCAAAAATCGTAAAAGGTAAGTTATTGATATGTTGGAACATCCAAATACCTAATACATTGCGATAACGATCCCAAATATTTTGATTGCGTCCATATACATTGTGGGGACGAATAATGCACCATTCTAATCCATGCTGCTCGCCTGCAATTTGAATGTCCATTTCACAAGCATATTTTGCTACACCATAAGGATCGATAGGATTGGGTTGATGGGATTCATTAAAAGGAGGATGGCCATGTCCATAGACCGCCATGCTTGATGTAAAAACCAATCGACCAATATTGTGTTCGATACATGCATTCACCACATTGGCTGTGGCTACAAGATTGCTATTGTAATTGTATTTTCTTATAAAAGGACTTAGGCCCTCTGCTGCATAAGCCGCAAAATGATATACGATATCAGCGCCTTCAAATAAAGGGGCAATGGTATCCTTGCTCAAATCTAATTGGTGAAAATCTACCCCTGCAGGCACATAATCTTGATAGCCTCCAGACAAATCGTCGATGCCTATAATGTTACAATTAGGTTGGTTCGCTAATATCCATTCAGCCATTCTTGACCCCAACAAACCTGCGACCCCTGTGATGATAATTTTTTTCAAGAAAATATTTTATAGCAATCAATCAAATTAAGCCGAACCTAGTATTCCGTCTTTTATACAGGTTAACCAAGCCTTTAATTTATTAAAGCGCAATCTACTTATAAAATAGAAAATTACAGCTAAATAATACAAAAATTGATAAATAAAAGTGGTTGGTATGGCCCACCATGGGGTGTGTGCTTTTAAAAACCAAATTCGGTTACGGTTATTTAAATAATGCACTTTTGGACTAACAAAACCTTCTTTTTCCTTTGTCTTTGACTTATGAGACATTCCTGCAATATGATAAATTACGGACTCAGGCACATAGCCTAATATGTAACCAGCTTGTTTAATTCTAAAGGAAAGGTCTACATCCTCATAATAAATGAAGAAAGCCTCTTTTAAAAGTCCAACTTTTTTTAAGACAGAGGCGCGCATCATAAAAGCACAACCAGTAATCCAATCAATTTTTTTTAATTTGTATTTAAACTGATGCTCAGGATCTTTTTTATTATAGTCGGGTGTATTACAAATACCTAATAATGCATTGAAAGTAGAACCTGCATTCCAAATTAAATTTCGGTCATGGTGAAAATAAATCAAGGGTTGCACGGCACCAACTGTTGGATTTTGATCTAATCTTGCAACCAATGACTCTAAAAAATTAGGCTCCACTGCCACATCATTGTTCAACATCATGATATATTCATAGTCCTGTTGCAATGCATAGTCCATTCCTAAATTATTGCCTCCGGTAAAACCTTTATTGGTTTCGGATTCAATGAGGATGATATTAGGGAACTGTAATTTTAAGGCCTGGCCCGAACCATCCACAGAACCATTGTCCACCACAATACAATCATAGTTGGTATAAGTAGTTTGTTGGAGTGACTCTAAAGTATCCCTGGTCAGTTCAAAACTATTCCAGTTAATGAGTATAATGGCTAATTTTTTGGAAGGAGATTGTTCGGCAAGCATTTATAAATGATACTTAAAAATAAATTGGCCAATAAATTGTTGCTTATCATAACCAGGAATAAAATATTTTGCTTCAGGTTGGAACAACCCCCAATTGTAATTATTCGTTTGAATATAACTCAGTCTAGGGCTAAGATCCCAACGGCCAAAGGTCCAGTCTATTTTTAAAGTGGTGGCAAAATCTACATACCATCTTCTAAAATCCCCCGAGTTGGTAAAGGAGAAAACATAAAAGTCGTTATTATGCAATCTGCGTTCTGCATTCAATCCAATTCTATTATTTGCTTTGCGCCAATTGAGTTCAATAGTTTGCGAAGTCGCGCCAGGGCCAATACCTGCACCTAAGATTTGTCCGTTATGGGTGTAACCCTGCACCACATCGGCACCTAGGTACCAAGATGGAGGTGCCCCAATTGAAAATTGTTCAGCCCTTGTTTGCAATTGCAGGTTGGCCATCTCTGCTAAAAATTCCCAATAATGTTTTTGAGTGGTAGGAAATATTTTACTAAACCCAAGTACAGAGGCCAAGCCTTTATCAGGCTGTAAGATAAAATTACGTAAAGTAGTTTGGTTAAGATTCCATCCAAACTCACCATAAAAATTAGCATTGGCAGCAGGAAGCTGATAATTGAAATTGAACGCGGTTAAAATGATTGGTTTGTTAGGAAGGTCATTGGGCAAACGACGTACTATATTTTTGATAGGCAGAAATTCTAGCCATGAAATTTGATTGGCATATTGAACATAACTCTGCGATACACCCACTGTCAAATTTTTAAACCACTTAGGCGTGTAATTGATATTGAGTCCTTGAAATAGTCTACTTGTATCCGGCTTGGGTACATATAATTGATTGCCCCTATAGGTTTTAGTGGGTTGAGGTGGCTGCCAATTGCCATTTTTTAAAAGTCCCCAAACAAATTGATAATTGAAGGCACCAATTTTTGTTTGAATTTGTTTTTTATTAGCAATGCTTAAATGCGGAAAACCACCAGCATTATTAGATAAGATTAAAGCATTGCGTTTAGTAGGCCCCCACCATTGGTTGGCAGTTGAAACTGAGATAGTGGTATTTTTTAAATTGTATTTTAAAAACGACTGTCCAAAGAACAAACGCGTGTACTGCCCTTCACCAAATTGTTGAGGTTGTTCTATAAAATTTTGGAACCTGTAATAGTCACGCCATTGTATTGGATCCATGTCTTCGCCAAAACCTTCAAAATTTAAATTTTGAGCTGCTA
>JBMOFB010000024.1:0-17974 GCA_049314475.1 Sediminibacterium sp. | reverse complement strand
GAAAACTAGACGAATACCAAGCTAAAAAAGCGATGGAAAATGATCGTGATGGAAATTGATCGCGATGTAAAATGATCGTGATGGAAAATGATCGTGATGGAAAATTGAATTTTGATGAATTAAATTATAAATAGCCCTTTCATTACTTGAAAAAAATAGTACAATACCTCCGAATCCCATTGCATTATGCAAAACAGAAAGCAAAGCGCATTGTCATTCCTGGATTTCAAGAGGTAAATTTATTTCAAGTGATTCAGTTTTTATTTAAGCAATTAAATACCATCGGACTTTATGATCGCGCATCTGCCATTTCGTTTAATCTGATTATGGCATTACCTGCTGCATTTTTATTTTTATTCTCAATCATCCCCTATTTTCCAAAAAGTTTAAAAATCAAAAAACAGATTCTTTCTATTTTCAAGGATATCTCTCCCAATTCAAGTACCTATCGCTTCATATTAGACATCATCAATGATTTATTAAGTCAACACGTTGGTATCTTTTCATTTGGTTTTCTTTTATTATTATTTTATGCTTCCAATGCCATGACAGGCATCATAAGAAGTTTTGATAAATCCATTATGCAAAACAGACCCTTCTTTCTGCATCAAAGAATGAGGGCACTTCGTTTAACATTAATTTTAATACTGCTTGTTTTTGCTAGCTTATTGGTATTGATTGGACAAGATCAATTGACTACCCTTTTAAGAGAATTATTTGATATTAAAAGAAAAACGATTTTACCTTATTGGAATAGTATTAGATGGACAATTATTGTTTTGCTATTATTTTATGGCAATGCATTTATTTACAAATTTGCACCACATGTAAAAGAAAAATGGGCCCTGCTTTCTCCAGGAGCCATTTTATCCACTACGTTGATGTTGGTTACAACTTTAGGATTTTCCTACTGGGTTAATAATTTTGGAAGCTATAGCAAAATTTATGGCTCCATTGGAACCGTGCTTGTTGTCATGACCTTAATTTATATCAACGCCCTTATTTTATTGATTGGATTCGAATTAAACGTAAGCATTGAGCTGCTTAAAAAAGAACAAGCCCAGTTAGACTACTTTAATTAAAAAAAATGAGCCTCTTTTAGGAGACTCATTTAGTACTTAAATAACATTCAATTTAAAAGTATTCATTTTATTTGTTGGCCATGTCTGGAATCTCAGCTACTTTATAGACACCTGCATCCAACTTTGCCTTAGTTTCACTAAATGCTTTTAAAGTTAAATCAATTTCCTCTTGTGTATGCACAGCAGTTGGAATTAACCTGTAAATGATATGCCCTTTTGGAATCACTGGATACACCACAATTGAACAGAAAATTTTATAGTTTTCTCTGATATCCATCACCATTGCAGTGGCCTCTTCTACCCCACCTTTCATATAAACTGGTGTCACCACAGAATCTGTTTTACCAATATCAAATCCTCTTTCTTTCAACCCATTTTGTAATGCCAAGGCATTCTTCCACAAGTTTGCTTTCAATTCTGGCTTTGATCTTAATAATTCTAAACGCTTTAAATTACCAACGACATAAGGCATTGGTAAACTTTTTGCAAAAATTTGAGAGCGAATATTATAACGGATATAATCAATGATATTTTTAGGCCCAGCCATGAATGCACCAATCGACGCCATACTTTTAGCAAAAGTTGAGAAGTAAAGATCAATTTCATCTTGACAGCCTTGCTCCTCTCCTGCACCAGCACCCGTTGCACCTAATGTACCAAATCCATGGGCATCGTCTACCAATAATCTAAATGGTACTTTGTTTTTCAAGGCTGCAATCTCTTTAACACAACCTTGATCTCCAGCCATTCCGAATACGCCTTCGGTGATCACCAATATCCCACCTGATTGTTGTTTGTCTATCAATGCCTGTGCTCTATGTAATTGTTTTTCACAATCTTCTACATCGTTATGTTTAAAAACAAATCGGTGTCCTGGAATCATTCTTAACCCATCAATGATACACGCATGACATTCTGCATCATACACCACTACATCATGACGACCACAGATAGCATCAATGGCACTCATGATCCCTTGGTATCCATAGTTCATAAGGATTGAGTCTTCCATATGCACAAATTCTGCTAATTCTTTTTCCAATTGTTCGTGTAAGTCACTATTCCCACTCATCATTCTCGCACCCATTGGCAAGGCTAAGCCATATTGAGCAGCCCCGTCAGCATCTGCTTTACGAACTTCTGGATGATTCGCTAAACCTAAATAATTGTTCAAACTCCAAACAATCATTTCTTGGCCTCTAAATTTCATTTTAGAACCTATTTCTCCTTCTAATTTAGGGAAGGCAAAATAACCATGAGCTCTTTCACGATGTTGACCAAGCGGTCCGTAATTTTTAATCAGTC
The DNA here is from genome assembly GCA_049314475.1 of Sediminibacterium sp. Classification (GTDB taxonomy): domain Bacteria; phylum Bacteroidota; class Bacteroidia; order Chitinophagales; family Chitinophagaceae; genus Sediminibacterium. The sequence continues at coordinate 15,587 of JBMOFB010000024.1, read as the reverse complement.
TTTCAAATATATCTGCCATAGGATTGTAATTATACCTACAAATTTAATAATTTTTTAGCTTACACAGGCTTAAATTATGCGTAATTTGCAAGTCTAAAAATTTGTGAAAATGCGTTTTTTATCCATTCTTTGTTTTTTGTGCTTGTCTATTGTTAGCAATGCTCAAGCCCCAAAACCAACCCAGTCAAGCAACTCAAGTAAACCTAAACTAATTGTAGGTATCATGGTGGATCAAATGCGCTGGGATTATATCAATCAATTTAAACCCTATTTCACCTCCCAACAAGGCTTCTTACGCTTTCTGAATGAGGGCGCTAGCTGTAATAATAATATGATTCCCTATATCCCAACTGTCACGGCTAGTGGACATGCATCCGTGTATACTGGATCTACCCCAGCAATGAATGGGATTGCTGGAAACCAATGGTTTGATAATATACTTCAAAAAACTGTCTACTGTGTTGAGGACCCAACTGTTGTTTCTGTGGGCATCGATGGCAGTGCTGCTGGTAAAATGAGTCCTAAAAACTTATGGACGAGCACCATTGGAGATGAAATGAAATTAGCAAGCAACTTTAAAAGTAAAGTGTATGGCATTTCAATCAAAGACAGGGGCGCCATCTTGCCAGCTGGACATAGTGCCGACGGCGCTTTTTGGTACGATAGCAAAACTGGAAAATTTATTAGCTCTAATTACTATTACAAAACATTGCCTTCATGGGTTTCCAATTACAACGACCAACACCGAGTAGATAGTTTATACATCAAGGGATGGAATTTAAGTTTAGCAAAATCAGTCTATGAAGCCAATTGTGATGAAGATATCAATGTATATGAGTCTACTACTTTTGGTGCCAATCAAAAAGGATTTCCATATACCTTATCACAATTTATTGGCAAGGATTATGGCAAAATTGCATCTACGCCATACGGCAATAACTTGGTCACAGAAATGGCCGAAATGGCTTTAGTCAATGAGGGTTTGGGTCAAGATGATGTCACTGATTTATTGGCTATTAGCTTTTCTTCTCCAGATTATATAGGACATTCTTTTGGTCCGAATTCTTGGGAAACAATGGATGGTTATATCAAATTAGATGTTCAATTAGCAAAACTTTTTGCAAGTTTAGATAAGCAAGTTGGGAAAAATAATTACACTGTTTTTTTAACAGCGGATCATGCGGTGCAACATATACCCGATTTTGCAAAGAAACACCATTTACCTGGTGGGTTAATCAGTGAATCAGATATTAAAAAAGAGCTGAATGGGCTGTTGGTTAAAAATGGTTTAGACCCAAAAATGATTTCAGATATTGGAGAATACTATATTCATTTTAACCATGATCTAATGGATAGCCTTCATGTAAGCCAAGCTCAATTGGTACAATTAGTATCCAATAGATTAGAAAAAAATCCAGGCATCTTGCAAGTGGTGGAAACAAGAAAAGCTGCAACTGCATCGCTTCCGGAAGCTTTAAGAGAGCGCATTGTAAATGGTTACTCATCTCAAAGAAGCGGGGATTTATTTATAGTCACAAAGTCTGGTTATATGGATGGCTACGCTACGGGCACAACCCATGGCACTTTATACAATAATGATGCTCATATTCCTTTATTATGGTATGGAAATGGCATCAAAAAAGGCGCTATCAATACCTTAAATTACATGACTGATATCGCACCCACAGTGACTACACTTTTAGGGATTCAAATGCCAAGCGGGTCTATTGGGAAGCCTATATTAGAAGTATTGAAATAATCGTATCTTTGTATTATAAAATTAACATCATGAAAAAATTAGCAACCGTATTATTTGCATCTGTATTATTACTAACTGTAAACACCGCTTCTGCAAATTGTGGTAAGAAAGATTGTAAAGAATGTAAGAAAGAAGCAAAAGCACATAAGTGTGATAAGAACTGTATGAAAGATGGCAAGTGTAAAGAAATGAAAAAAGAAACGCCAAAAGCAAAGAAAAACTAAGAAAAATTTGTAAACCCCTAAGGTTTCATTAAAAAGCCCGATAGTATTTAACTACCGGGCTTTTTTATATGTTTAATTTAGACAATAATACTAATGCTAGACGCGCTTTCGAGCATTGCGCAGAGCGAGGAGAGAATTTGTATTATTTCTAAATTTATTGCTTAATTATTTAGCCAATTTCTTTTGCAAATTAGAGTCAAGCGCATCTAAGAATTCTTCTGTGTAAACATAGTGGTCACCATGATTCACTTTATTGCCGTGTACACATACTGCTAAATCTTTTGTCATGATACCAGACTCCACTGTTTCAACACAAACTTCCTCTAATGCTTTAGCAAAACGAATCAATTCTTGGTTATTATCCAATTGACCTCTAAATTCCAAACCTCTTGTCCAAGCAAAAATAGATGCAATAGGATTGGTAGAGGTTCTGTTCCCTTTTTGATGCTCACGGAAGTGACGTGTTACAGTTCCATGTGCTGCTTCTGCTTCCATCACTTTACCATCTGGTGTAATTAATGTAGATGTCATTAAACCCAATGAGCCAAAGCCTTGTGCTACTGTATCAGACTGTACATCCCCATCATAGTTCTTACAAGCCCACACAAAATTACCATTCCACTTTAAAGCACTCGCTACCATATCGTCGATTAAACGATGCTCATAAGTAATACCTGCATCTTTATATTTTGTAACAAATTCATTTTGATACACGTCTTCAAAAATATCTTTGAAACGACCGTCATACTTTTTTAGGATCGTATTTTTTGTAGATAGATATAAAGGCCATTTTTTTGCTAAAGCTTGGTTAAAACAAGCTCTTGCAAATCCATAGATACTCTCATCTGTATTGTACATAGCCAATGCTACACCATCTCCTTTAAAATTAAACACTTCAAACTCTTGCACTGTTCCGTCTTCCCCTTCAAACTTTACCGTTAACTTACCTTTGCCTTTAGTAACAAAGTCTGTTGCACGGTATTGATCTCCAAACGCATGACGTCCAATACAAATTGGGGCAGTCCAATTAGGCACTAAACGTGGCACATTTGAACAAACAATTGGCTCACGAAAAACTGTACCATCCAAGATATTACGGATAGTGCCATTAGGGCTCTTCCACATTTGTTTTAACTTGAACTCCTCAACTCTTTGCTCGTCTGGCGTGATAGTTGCACATTTGATTCCAACACCGTATTGCTTAATCGCATGGGCCGCATCAATCGTTACTTGATCGTTCGTTTCATCCCGATACTCCATACTTAAATCATAATATTTAATATCTAATTCTAAGTAAGGTAAAATCAATTTATCCTTAATAAACTTCCAAATGATTCTTGTCATTTCATCCCCATCTAGTTCTACAACTGGATTGGCCACTTTAATTTTTTGTCCCATATTTTTAAAAATTTTGTACGCAAATGTACTAAATGTAACCAAATAGACTCCAGAATATTAAGCCGTTTGTTGGATAATCAACACAGGAATCTTGACCTTATGCCTCACTGATTCTATGGTCTCCCCAAAGAAATAATCCTTCCACCCATAATGATGGTGGGCCCCCATCACTAATAATTGTGTGTCTGTCATTTTTACAATGCGCACAATCTCATTCACCCTATTTTGATAACCTAAAACAAAATTAACCTTGTACCCATTATTACTTAAAGTTTCAGCATAAAGTGCAAGTCTTTCTCTGTCTTTTCTGGACTCTTCATCATCACTCGTCTCTTTAAAATAACTTGCCGTCACACTCTCCACAACATGAATCAAAATAATTTCTGTACCCGCATGGGCTTGAGCAATAGCGGATTTAATTAAATTGGCATCTCCGGATGTGAAATCAACAGCAATAGCAATTCTATCTATTGGGGCTGCTTTAGTCCAATCTAGCTCAACAGCTGCACCATGCAAAGCAGTTCTCTCTTGTTTTTTCTTTGACTGAATCAATGGATACATGATGATGTATAACAGCAGTACAAAAAAGAAAAGTATGGATACAACGAGTATTATTTTTATAAATAAAGGAGTTGGCCCAACTAAAAAAGCCTTGGCAAAGTCAAACACTAAATTTGCATTCAAAAAGACTAAAATACTCGCCACAATCCATGCTAAAGTTTTAACCCAAGATTTGATAGCAAATTCTCCCATGGTCTTTTTATCACTCACAAAGTGAATAAGAGGAATGACTGCAAAACCTAATTGTAAACTCAGGATGACTTGACTAAAAACAAGTAGTTCATCCACCCTGCCCTCACCCATCAGTCCTATCACCAATACTGCAGGCACAATGGCAACTAGTCTTGTGAGCAGTCTTCTGATCCAAGGGTTTAACCTTAGATTTAAATACCCCTCCATGACGATTTGGCCAGACAAAGTGCCCGTGACAGTTGAACTTTGACCCGCTGCAATTAAGGCAACTGCAAATAAGATTGGGGCTAATTTTGAACCCAATAAAGGCGCTAGCAAAGCATGCGCCTCTTCTATTTTTGCGATAGATTGATTGCCTGTTTGATAAAAAGCCGTGGCTGCTAAAATTAATATCGCCGCATTCACAAAAAATGCAGCATTTAACGCGATGGCACTATCTATAAAATTATACCAGAGTGATTTTTTAATGCCTGCACTCGTTCTTTCTATTTTCCTTGTTTGAACGAGTGCAGAATGTAGGTATAAATTATGTGGCATAACAGTGGCACCAATCATACCAACAGCAATATATAAAGCTCCTGGAGATAAAGCAGAGGGCACTAAACCTTTAGCAGCACTGGCTAAATCAGGTTTTGCAATAATCATTTCTGCTAGAAAGCTGCCTCCAATAGTTGCCACTAAAACAAAAATGAATGCCTCCATTTTACGCATACCATAACGTTGTAATAGCATGAATAAAAAAGTGTCTGTCACTGTAATAATGGTGCCATACATTAATGGCAAACCGGTTAATAATTTAATACCGATGGCCATACCCAATACCTCTGCTAAATCAGTGGCAGCAATTGCTAGTTCAGCGAGTAGATACAAACAGAAATTTACAAATTTAGGATAGGTCTCTCTATTCACTTGAGCTAAATCTAAACGCCTAACAATGCCCAACCTTGCACTCAAACTTTGAAGGAGGATGGCCATGATATTGCTTAGTAGTAAAATCCAAATTAATTGAAATCCAAAAGCAGCACCACCTTGTAAATCGGTGGCCCAATTTCCAGGATCCATATATCCAACGCTTACTAAATAAGCTGGTCCAATAAAGGCAAATAATCGTCTCCATCCAGTTTTGTTTTGTACTGGAACAGACTCATGAAGTTGATCTAAAGATTTATGAAACATAATTGATACGTAAATTTAACTATAAACCCATTGTTAAAGGCATATTGTTGCCTATTTTAGCAAAAAATAGACTGCCATGCGCTATCTAATCCCTCTTTTGATTTTATTGGCATTGATTGGGTGTTCAGAAACAAAAACCGATTTATCTGGGAATACGCCATTAAAAATAAACGATTTCAATGCCGCCTTTAAAAATATTGAATTGCCCATTCGCATGAATGATACCAATTTAGCCAGTTTTACAGATACCTTAGAAATAGGCAGAAAAGCATTAGCGCAATTTTTGCCAGATTCGGTGGTCGAGGCCATTGTTCCTAAGCAAGTTAAGAAAGCATCTCTATTTACAATTGGTAGAATTGAAAAGGAAAATGAATATTACTTATTGTTGAATCATCAAGATGTCAAAAAACAAACTGTATCAGTGCTTACTTTCAGTAAGAAAAATGTTTTCTTAGACTATAAAATTTTGACACAATTTGATTTAACGCATAAAGGTTCTCAATTTTATGGTAAAACTTTATTGATTAATAAAGAACCAACTTTTTTAATAGAAGAAACTAAATTAGATCCTGAACAAGGACTAACCAATGAAAAAAAAGGTTGGGCTTACTCAGAAAATGGATTCAGATTGATTTATTTAGATGCCAATATTAAGCCTGAACAAAAAGCTATTTTGAATCCAATTGACACTTTACCCACCGTCAATATTTACAGTGGAGACTATGCTCGAGATAAAAAGAATTTCATTGCATTAAGAGACTTTGGCAATGCTAATAAATACCAATTCTTCCTGCATTTTGAAAAGAAAGGTGGTACATGCGTTGGCGAACTTAAAGGTCTACTGAATTTTAATAAAAATCAGGCCACTTATTCTGAGAAAGGTGACCCATGTACGATTCAATTCACCATCACTGGAAATATCATTAAAATTAAGGAGGATGGAAATTGCGGTAATCATAGGAATATGACCTGCTATTTTAATGATAGTTATGATAAGAAAAGAAAGCCAAAAAATAAGAAATAATCCACATTCTGCCTTTGCAAACGATTGTTATTCACACTAGGTTTGACTTTGAGCAAAATGAATCACAAATGGGATATATTGTGGGTCAAATTAACCAAAGATCAAAAACATGTCCTTTAGAAACTTCCAAGTTCCTTACCCTATTAACGAAAAGTATTCAAAGAAAGCTGCTTATTTCTCTATGGAATTCGCCATCCACCAGCCATTAAAAATTTATAGTGGTGGATTGGGTTTCTTAGCTGGCTCTCATTTAAGAAGCGCTTTTGAATTGAACCAAAATATGATTGGTATTGGTATGCTTTGGAAATTTGGCTACTATGATCAAGCTAGAAATCAAGACCAGACATTGCAAGTTACATTCATGGAGAAGATGTATAGCTTCTTAGAAGATACAGGCATTAAATTTCAAATTTCAATCCATGACCATCCTGTTTGGGTGAAAGCATTTTATTTACCACCCAATACTTTTTGTAGTGCCCCTTTGTTTTTATTAAGTACTGATTTGCCAGAAAATGATTATGTTTCTCAAACAATAACACATCGTTTGTATGATGCCAATGTGGCTACAAAAGTTGCTCAGTTTATTTTGTTGGGTGTTGGTGGTGCAAAATTGATTGACGAATTAAATTTTAACCCAGAAGTCTATCACTTAAACGAAGCGCATGGTTTCTCCGCAGCATTCTATTTATTGAACAAATACAAATCATTAGATGAAGTTAAAAAGCGTTTAGTGTTTACGACCCATACTCCAGAGGAGGCAGGTAACGAAAAACACGATATTTACTTATGTCATAAAATGGGTTATTTCTGTGGATTAGGGATGGACGAAGTAAGAAGATTAACAGGGATTCATGAGGATCAATTTAACCACTCACTAGCAGCACTTCGTTTTGCTAGAAAAGCGAATGGTGTATCAGAATTACACGGGCATGTGAGCCGAGAAATGTGGGGTAAGTATGATGGCATTTGTCCAATTGACCATATCACCAATGCACAAAACTGGCGTTATTGGGCAGACAAGCAATTGTATAAATTTGCTGAAGCTGGAGATGATACTGGATTTGATGACAGAAAATGGTATTTGAAAAAACGCGCTTTTGAAATCGTAGCCGACCAGACTGGTAAAATATTTGACCCTAATGTGCTAACCATTGTATGGGCAAGAAGATTCGCAGGTTATAAGCGTGCAGATTTTTTATCTTGGGATTTAGAAAGATTCGAAAAATTATTATCGAACTTAACACATCCAGTTCAAATTATTTTTGCAGGAAAACCTTACCCAGTAGATCATCCAGCTATTTCTCAATTCAACCATTTAGTGAACCTAAGTAAGAACTATAAGAATGTAGCGGTATTAGTTGGATACGAATTGGCTTTAAGTAAGCGTATGAAGCAGGCTTCTGACGTTTGGTTAAATAATCCAAGAGTGCCAAGAGAAGCATCTGGTACAAGTGGAATGACTGCAGCTATGAACGGTTCTGTGAACTTTTCTACTGATGATGGATGGATACCAGAATTTGTAAACCATGGCAACAATGGCTTTGTGGTACCTAAAGCAGATTATGCCAATATGAGCACCGAGGCACAAGATGAATATGATTTAAACGAAATGTACAATATTTTAGAGGAGCAAATTGTGCCTATGTATTATGAGCAAAAAGACACTTGGAGACAAATCACTCAAAATGGCATGAAAGATGTTCGTTTCCAATTTGATAGTAACCGTATGGCAGACGAATATTATGAGAAAATGTACAACATTTAAACTCTAATTTTGTTATACTCATATGCCTAACAAAATCGTCATCGCCATTACAGGCGCAAGTGGTGCACTTTATGCCAAAGCTTTGCTAGATAGTTTAAAGCAAATTCCTACTCAATATGAAGCAGTTGGAATCATTATGAGCGACAATGCTAAGACGGTTTGGGAAACAGAATTGGGCAACCAGGATTATTTAAATTATCCATTTGACTTTTACCATAAAATGGACTTTAACGCCCCATTTGCTTCTGGTTCTGCACAATATAATATCATGTTTGTGGTGCCTTGTAGCATGGGTACTTTAGGCAGGATTGCGGCTGGGATAAGTGATGATTTAACGACTCGTGCTGCTGATGTGATTTTAAAAGAGCGCAGAAAATTAATTCTTGTCGCAAGAGAAACACCCTATAATTTAATTCATATTCGTAATATGGAAACGGTGACATTGGCAGGAGGAATCATCTGCCCAGCGACTCCTAGCTTTTATAGTGTTCCAAAAACTTTAGAGGAAGTGGCCATGACCGTGGTTGCAAGAATGATGGACCTGGCAGGCCTTGATATTAAAACCTATCGCTGGAGTACACCATCCTAAATTAATATTCTATTCAAGTAAAACTTTTGATTCAAAGATTCAACTAAATAATATAAAAGGCCCTGAATTTAAAAACTCAGGGCCTTCTTATTTAAATTTTGAAAAGCTTAATCTTGCTTTGGTTCTTTAGGTACTTTAGGTGCTTTTTCTTTTTCCTTTTTTTGTAAAGTAAAAGTCAACAATGATTTTTCCTTATCTAAATCCCCAATTAAGGTATCGCCCTCTTTCACTGAGTGATTTAAAATCTCCTCAGCCAATGGATCTTCAATGTACTTTTGAATGGCTCTATGTAAAGGTCTTGCACCAAATTGAACATCATATCCTTTGTCAGCAATGAACTCTTTGGCAGCACTTGTTAAAACCAAGTTCAACCCTAGGTTGACTAAGCGCGCAAGTACATGCTTCATGATGATATCAATGATCAAATAAATATTGTCTTTGGTCAATGAATTGAATACAACTACATCGTCAATTCTGTTTAAAAATTCTGGAGAGAAAGTACGTTTTAATGCTTTCTCAATAACAGATCTGTTATTTTCGTCTGTTTGCTCCATTCTTGTTGCTGTGGCAAAACCTACTCCATCACCAAAATCTTTTAATTGACGTGCCCCAATATTAGAGGTCATAATGATTAAAGTATTTTTAAAATCCACTTTACGACCCAATCCATCAGTCAATATTCCATCATCTAATACTTGTAATAAAATATTATAAATATCTGGATGTGCTTTTTCTATTTCATCTAATAAAATAACACAGTATGGTTTACGGCGCACTTTTTCTGTCAATTGTCCACCCTCTTCATAACCCACATATCCTGGAGGTGCCCCAATTAAACGAGAGACTGCAAATTTTTCCATGTACTCACTCATATCGATACGAATCAAAGATTCCTCTGAGTCAAACATATTTCTTGCCAATGCACGTGCTAATTCAGTTTTACCCACACCTGTAGGACCTAAGAAAATAAATGTACCAATTGGTTTTTTTGGATCTTTTAATCCAACTCTATTTCTTTGAATCGCTTTCACCACTTTTCCAATCGCATCTTCTTGTCCAATCACTTGTCCACGCATGTCCTCGGCCATCTTACGTAATTTGGTCGTTTCTGCTTCTACCATGCGCTTAACAGGTATGCCAGTCATCATACTAATAACCTCTGCAATATGCTCCTCATTGATTGGGAATCTTTTATTCTTACTATCCTCTTCCCAATTTAATTTTGCTTTATCTAAAGCTTCTCCTAATTTTTTCTCGGTGTCTCTTAAGTTTGCAGCTTCTTCGAAACGTTGACTTTTAACCACCCTATTCTTCTCGTTCTTAACTTCTTCGATTTGTTTTTCTAAATCCACAATATCTTCTGGAACAGAAATGTTTTTCAAATGCACTCTTGCACCTACTTCATCCAATACGTCAATTGCCTTATCAGGAAGTAATCGATCTGTCATATAACGATCACTTAATTTCACACAAGCCTCAATGGCTTCTTGATCATAAATAACACTATGATAGTCTTCGTATTTAGATTTGATATTGTTTAAAATAGTGATGGTATCCGCAACACTTGGTGGCTCGATGATCACTTTTTGGAAACGACGATCCAATGCACCATCTTTTTCGATATGCATTCTATACTCATCCAATGTAGAAGCACCAATACATTGCAATTCGCCTCTAGCCAATGCAGGCTTAAAGATATTGGATGCATCTAATGAACCGCTTGCACCACCAGCGCCAACAATTGTATGGATCTCATCTATGAATAAAATGACGTCTCTGTTTTTCTCCAATTCATTCATGATCGCTTTCATTCGCTCCTCAAATTGACCGCGGTATTTTGTACCGGCCACTAAAGCTGCTAAATCTAAAGAAATCACTCTTTTATCAAATAAAACACGACTCACTTTTCTTTGTACAATTCTTAAGGCTAGTCCTTCTACAATTGCCGTCTTACCCACCCCTGGTTCTCCAATTAAAATAGGGTTATTCTTTTTTCTACGACTTAAAATTTGGCTTACTCTTTCTATCTCGGCGTCTCTTCCAACAATGGGATCAAGCGCATCCTGCTCAGCCAACTTAGTGATGTCTCTACCAAAATTATCTAATACAGGCGTTTTAGACTTACTAGTTGAAGTCGGCTTAGATTTTGTTCCGCCTCCAAAACCACCTCTACCTTTTTCATCTTCAAAATCATCATCCCCTTCCTCTTGGTATTCAGAACTTGGCGTTGAAGGTGCAGAAGGTGAAGAACCAACCATCCCTAATTCATTGCGGAATAAATCATAGTCTACATCAAATTGATTTAGAATTTGTGTCGCAATATTTTCCTTATTCTTTAAGATACTTAATAATAGATGCTCTGTTTCAACCATTGGACTTTTTAAAGCTTTGGCTTCTAAAACAGTCACACGAATCACTTTTTCCGCTTGCTTTGTCAAAGGAAGACTATTGATATTTGCAATATTCTTACCTGACTTATCCTTAACGGCTAGTTCAATCTCTTTTCTTAATTCTCCCAAATTGACATTCAATTGTCTAAGCACCTTGATTGCTGTATTTTCCTGATCACGGATCAAACCTAACATAAGGTGTTCCGCGCCAATAAAATCATTACCTAATCTTAATGCCTCTTCTCTGCTATAAGAGATGATTTCCTTAACTTGTGTTGAAAAATTATTATCCATATAAATTATTCGAGCTTTACAAGATTAACGAATATTTTTGACCTAAAGTATATGAGTTATGCACTATAAAATAGAGACCAAAGAGAAATTCACCGTTTTAACCTTACTCGACCCTAGTCTTAGTTCAAATCTCGTGCCAGAATTGAATGATTTGATCAAAAAATTAGGTTCTACGAGCCCTAAAAACATTGTGTTGAACCTTGAGCCCGTAAATGACTGGGATTTGAGCATCATGGAGGTTTTAGCACAGCATCAAGAAGTATTTTATGACAATAATACCAGTTTTGTGCTTTGCTGCTTGTCAGATAACTTACAAAACACACTAGATTCGACTGAATTTGGCGAAGTCATGAACTTGACCCCAACCGAAACTGAAGCCTGGGATATCGTTCAAATGGAGGAAATTGAACGTGAATTACTGGATAGTGATGATATGGAGTTTTCTACGCAAGAATAGTGTAAGATTTGCTAAATTCGCGCTCCTATGATTACGCCTCAAACCATTCAACAAATTACCAGCCGAATTGACATCATTGATGTGGTGGGTGAATTTGTGAAACTCAAGAAAAGAGGCACCAATTATTTAGGCAACTGTCCTTTTCATAACGAAAAATCTCCCTCTTTTACGGTCTCACCTGCCAAAGAAATTTACAAATGTTTTGGCTGTGGTAAGAGTGGCAATACCATCACTTTTTTGATGGAACACGAAAAGTATAGTTATGTAGAAGCATTAAGATGGTTGGCTGGTAGATACAATATTGAAATTGAGGAAACAGAAACCAGTCCTGCGCAAAAGATAGCACAACAAACGGCAGATAGTTTGTATGCGATCAATCATTTTGCAATGGAATTTTTTACCAAACAATATTGGGAAACAGAAGCTGGCGAAACCATTGCACAGAGTTATATGCAGCATCGAGGTTTTTTACGCCCGATTGTAGAAAAATTTAAAATAGGATACAACCCTTCTGAACGAGATAGTTTAGCAAAGGCGTTGATTCAAAATCAATTCAATCCTGAATTATTTGCTAGAACAGGTTTAGTGGTGGAACGCGATGGTGGATGGCAGGATAATTATAGGGACCGCATCATCTTCCCTATCCACAATACCACAGGAAAAATTATAGGCTTTGGTGCCAGACAAATCGCTAAGAATGACCGCTCACCAAAATACATCAATACACCAGAGAACGAGATTTATATTAAGAGTCGGATTCTCTATGGGTCTTATTTTGCCAGAACTGCGATAGATAAAGCCAATGAATGTTTATTGGTAGAAGGCTATACAGATGTGGTGAGCTTACACCAAGCAGGTATCGAAAATGTAGTTGCAAGTGGTGGTACTTCTTTGACAATTGACCAATTGAGGTTGGTAAAAAAATATACACAAAACCTGACCATTATTTATGATGGTGATGCAGCAGGTGTGAAGGCCGCGTTAAGGGGATTGGATATGGCATTAGAGGAAGGGTTGAATGTGCAATTGGTGTTAATTCCAGACAACGAAGATCCAGATAGTTATGTAAATAAAGTAGGTCCGGATGCATTCCGCGCTTTTGTTCAATCTGCAAAAAAGGACTTTATTTTATTTCAATTAGAAGTTCAACTAAAAGAAGTTGGGAACGACTTAAATAAAAAAAATAGTCTAGTCAATCAAATGGCGGAGACTTTAAGTAAGATTAATAAGGCAGAAGATTTTACAAAATTGCAAGAGTATGTAAGAAAGTGTGCCGACATATTGCGTATTGACGAATCGGGTTTAACTCAATTAGTCAACAAGTTTAAGCGTGATAAAATTGTCAAAGAAGAAAAGAAGATGGCCTATGACGAGGCAGCCATTTTGATGCCAACTTTCCAGCAAGAAACACAGGATCTTGACAATATTGACCTTGTTCTTGATAAGGATTTTTTACACGAAAAAAACTTAGTAAGGTTATTGATAGAATTTGGACATGAATTATTGCCAGATGGGAGACTTGTATGCAATTGGATTGCAGAGGAATTAGAACCCTTCCCCTTGGACAACCAAGATATTATACAATTGGTGAAAGTGTATTTTGAATGGCAGGAAGCAGGCAAGATGCCCAACCATAAAACATTACAATACCATGAAGACAATCAGGTCCAGCAATTGGTGATGGGACTTTTTGAGCCAGAACATGAGTTAAGTCTTAGATGGAATGAAAAACTAGGCCTAAATAAAGCAGTAGAGGCCATCACATACCAACAACAAATTGAAGTAAGTTTGCTTTATTACAAATTAAGAAAGTTAAAGAAAATGATTCGCCAAAATCAGGAAGACATGGAAAAAGTTAGTGGAGAAGAGCAAATACAATTATTGCATATACACAAGCATCTTAAAGATGCAGAGCGCGAGTTGACAAAGATCATTGGAACTGTGATCTTTAAATAGATACACCATTCATAAATAATCGCGCTATTCATAAATAGATGCCCTATTTATAAAATTTGCTTATTCTAGAAATGAAATTCTTAAATTATTTCTCGGAAGGATTTTGTTTGCCAGCAATCAATTTTTCCAAAGTCGCTTCTAAACGTTTTTGCTTTGTCTCATCTTTTTTAGCACCATTGATCCAACTTAAATATTCCTTTTGATTGATGATGGATAGAGAAGTAAAGAACTCTCTTGCTTCTTCGTGTGATTGGAATAATTTTTCAACTTCTATAGGTAAAGCAATCAATCTTTTTTCAAAATCATCAATCTCTATGTTTGGAGATTTGAAACCAACGAAAGCCCTATTTCTATTTGGAATTTGATCGTATTTAGAAAAACGCAGTGCAGTCCAAACATGATCCAACGTCACTTGACGAATGGCTTCATATTCATTGTTGGCTAAAATTTCCCAACTAGCATCTCTATTTAAATCGGAAACAATCTTTGAACTCGTTTTAGGATAGGCAATCCATAATTTACTGTCATGCGTCAATGCAGAAAAAACTTCTTTTAGGATATTGTTTAATTGCAATTGGTTAATTGCGAAAATAAGTGCAAAATCAATTTTCCTAGTCTTTAACAAAGGAGTCAGGTTTTTACAGTAATTCAATTTTGCAAATTGCTTTTCTACACTAGAAGGTAAACCTTGAATTAGTAAGTTTTTCTCATCCTTTAACTGTAATTTTTCCAAAATATTCTGACTTATCGACATAAATGTTAGGATTTTAAGGATTGTAAAGTTAAGCAATTATGACTAGTTGCAAATAGAAAATTGAATAAATCTTTCTAATCTACTGATAATCAAGTAAAATAAAATCTTTTAGAACTTTTAATCTTGCGGTTTTCTATTCTTTTTGAATAATGGTGCCTTATTTTCTTTCCCTTTTAGCAACCTACCAATGTTTTTTTGATGTGTGAGCACCACCATCAATGCTACAATGATCGCAAAAATTTGATAGGAGGTTTCTTTTTCTTTGAAAATAAACAAAATCAGTAACATGAAAACAACTCCTGCCAACATAGAGCTTAAGGAAACATATCTTGTTGTAAATAATGTAATTAAGAACACAAGTATACAAATGAGCGCTACAATAGGTTGAATAGCCAACGCCATTCCTAAAATAGTAGCAACCCCCTTTCCTCCTTTAAAATCTGCCCAAATAGGGAAAATATGACCAATGACTGCAGCCGTTCCTAAAAGAATCATGAAATTGGTTCTTGCTAACTCATTGTGCAAATAAAAGGGCATTAGAACATATAAAGAGGTAGCAATCAACCCCTTACTTATATCAACTGTCATTACAAAAGCACCCCAGTTAGATCCTAGTACTCTAAATGTATTTGTTGCCCCTGGATTACCGCTACCAAATTGTCGAATGTCAATGCCAAAAATAGCTTTACTGACCCATATGGATGTAGGGATGGAACCTATCAGATAAGCAAGCACTACAAGCATCATTTCGTTCATAGCATCTAGTTTGTGGAAGGCAAATATACGTTCATTAAAAATAATGCGTGTTAGTCCCAAAAATCATGGCATTCATTTAGGCTAAAGCAGCATCTTAAAGCATCTATTTATTAAATAACAAGCTTACCCATCCATTTAAGGGTTGAGCTAATTGGAATCTCCAACCTTTTGTACAGGCTAATTCAATCATATCAGATTGATCCTCCAATAATAGTCCACTCAAAACTAAAATGCCATCTTGTTTGCTAGTGATGCTTAACTCATCCATATTGGCTTCAATAATATGCCTATT
>JBMOFB010000023.1:0-18232 GCA_049314475.1 Sediminibacterium sp. | reverse complement strand
TAAAATTAATTGAGCTCCCTCCATTTAAAAGCGATAATAGTTTACAAGAAATCCATTTTGCAGAAAATATCAGTTGTATCGTTGTCAACGGACATACGCAGGGGATGCTCCTGCCTAAAATTAATTATGGACCGCATCAGATTGTATACATGGCAGATTTATTACCGTCTGTTGGACATTTACCAATTCCGTTTGTAATGGGCTATGATATGCAACCGCTGTTTACGCTCAACGAAAAAGAAATCTTCTTAAACGAAGCAAGCACTAAAAACTATACTTTATTTTTTGAACACGACCCTGTCAATGAATGTTGTGATGTACATATGACAGAAAAAGGCATTAGAGCAAAAAATTGTTTTACCATAGATGACTTATCTAAATAAATTTACTTTAATGTAAAGAAGCTAACCTCTAGTAAAAAATTAGTAACTATTTATTCAGCAACTAAGCTTATTCTATCATGGCAGTTAAAGGGTGTCTTAGCCCTTCATAGTTTTTCATATCTGCTTTTATACTGCCAACAATAATGGGCGTTTCGATTCTAATTGGAATATGGTTGTCGTCGTCTGTAACCCAGATGGTCATTAGCTCTCCACCTTCAAACATAGATCCCTTCACAAGTAAAGGGGCAATCTTAATGGCTTTAAATTTGCCGAACCTAGTTTGAATAATCTCTTTACCTAAATATTTAAAATAAGAAGGGTGCAATTCATTGTCAAGGAAAAAATTTAAGTACACTTTCTCATTGACTTGTAGGTTACTAAAATCTAAATTCCTTACGGCATACACCGCACTTATTACATCGAATGTACAATCTGATGCTTTAAATGATACTCCTTTTTGAGTCATCACTTCATTAGACTTTTGATTAAAAGTAAGGGTTTGATTTTGATGAAAAGAACCCTCATTAATACTTCTAGTAAAATAATACGGCAATAAAGATTTTGTATCTACAATAGATTCGTATTTATCACGTACTTTAAAAATCCAATCATACCTGCGATTAGAATTCCCAGTCGCAGTCAATGCAAGCGCAGACTCCCCTTCCCATTTAGAAGGCGTTACCGTAAATTGAGCGTCACCCGCGTTGACATACAATCCAATCACATTGTAAAAAATTGTGTACGTAATTTTTTCACCCGTATTAAATGCAGTATTGGTTTGACTACAAATCTCTTTAGATTGCTTTGGCATCAGAGATAATAAAGTAATCATCCAAATTTGAAAGAGGTATAAAAACATGCGTTGTGATATGGACTATAAATTTATCGCTTTAATCTAAAACCAAGTAATAAAAAAGCGCCCAAGATAGACGGAATTAAAAAATTAACAAGCCATATTAAGGTCGTTAATGCAATTAGCATGATATCGTTCTGGTAAAATGGCGCCATTAATAATAAAAAAAGTTGACCACGAATCACTAAATCAGTCAAACTAATTGCAGGTATCATACTCAAAAAAAACAGCAAAGCCATGACGGCTATGCTTAAGTCCATCCAATCAACAGGAACAGCCAGCATCTGTGCCGCCCAATTATACTGCATAAGGAAAATACTATATCGAGCCAATGCAAGTGCAAGTAATTTCCACTTTAAAGCTATTGGAATTTGCAAGAGATTCATTTTGGATAACCAACCCTTTAAAGGTTGATTATAAAAAAACAAAAACAGTGCAATGATTGCTCCAAAAGGTGCAACCCATTTTAACCAAGGTAAAAAAGGAAGGTTCCAAAACATGGCAAAGCATCCAAAACAAATGGTCATTAATATTTGTGCATAGGAAGCCCATGCCATTTGTGTAATGCCTTTCAACTTAGTGCCAGGTGCTAAAAATAAAGTTCTACCTACATAGTCGCCAGATCTTGCTGGGGTAAAAAATGAAAAAGCTTGACCAACCAGTACTGCCCTTAATGCTTGTAATAAATTGAAATGATTAGTGGAGGCTATGACTGATTTCCATTTGATAGCTTCGATGGTATAATTAAGCACCATTAAACAACCCATCAATACCCATGCTGTCCAATGAATTTTTCCCAATTGTATTTTTAATTCCGCTCCATACTGATTTAAACTTTCATTTTGTATGACCTTATTGTAGATCGCAATAGCACAAATGACAAACAAGATGAATCCAATCAATTTATTTCCAATAGAAAGCAATGGCTTAAGTGTACTCGAATTCATATTTTGTAAAGATCGTATTTTGATGGGATATCTGTAACTTTATACCTATGTCAAAAGCACCCATTATATTAGGAATTGATCCTGGAACACAAATACTGGGCTATGCTGTTTTACAAGGTGGCGTTCAGCCTAAAATCATTATGATGGACGTGCTTAAATTGACCAAAGAAAAGGATATCTATGCCCGCTTGCAGTTGATTCATGCTAAGATTATTGAATTAATGGAAACATACAGTCCAGCACATTTTGCAATTGAAGCACCTTTTTTTGGTAAGAATGTGCAGAGTATGTTAAAGCTAGGAAGATCTCAAGGGGTGGCCATTGCAGCAGCCATGCATTACAATACCCCAGTCACAGAATATGCACCTAAAAAAGTAAAGCAATCCATTACAGGAAATGGCAATGCTGATAAAGATATGGTTTGGAAAATGTTGGAGCGCGTTTTGAATGTAAAAGAAAAACCTAAACATTATGACGCCACAGATGCACTTGCAGTCGCATTATGCCATTGGCATCAAATCAATCGTCCGGTAATTAGTACAGGTAAGGGTTTAAAAGGTTGGGACGATTTTATTCAAAAAAATCCAGCTCGATTAAAAAAGTAATTTAGCAATGATTGCTTCTTGTATTGCAATCAATTCAGCTTTATCTAATTTTAATTTTGGATTGGAAAAATCAAGATCTTCTGCTTGGTTGATTGGGATCAAATGCAAATGTGCATGAGGCACTTCCAATCCAACAGTCACCATTCCTATTCGATTGCATGGAAAACTATCCTCAATTGCTTTTGCAATTGGTTTTGCAAACACCAATAACTCAGAAAGGTAATTGTCTGGTAGGTCAAATACTTTATCCACCTCTATTTTAGGCACGACCAACACATGCCCTTTTTGCAAAGGAAAAATATCTAAAAATGCAATGAATAGGTCGTTTTCTGCAATTTTGTATGCAGGTATGTCGCCTTGTATTATTTTTGAAAAAATAGTCATTGCAAATAGGATACTGCTATTAAATGGTAATATTGTCAATACTAAATTTCATCACGCCATTGGGTGTTTGAACTTCTGCAGTATCTCCAATTTTTTTACCAATCAATCCTTTTCCAATTGGAGAAGACGCAGATATTTTACCTGCTTTTAAATCTGCCTCTTTTTCTCCCACCAATTGATAAGTCACTGACTTTTTTGTGGCTAAGTTGGTGATGGTTACCTTGGTTAATATGGTGACTTTGCTTGTATCAATTGTGCTTGTATCTACAATCTTTGCATTCGAAACTGCTACTTCTAATTGCTTAATTTTAGATTCTAACATGCCCTGTGCTTCTTTGGCCGCATCATATTCTGCATTTTCTTTCAAATCCCCTTTTTCTCTTGCTTCTGCAATCGCTCTTGATGCCGCAGGACGATCAATCGATTTCATACGTTGTAATTCCTCACGCATTTTATCAAAAGTCTCTTGGGTTACATATACGTTTGTTTCGCTCATACCTTCTGTTTTATATAAAAAAAATACAACGCCACATAATTGGAGCGTTGCATGAGACAAAGATATCATATTAGGGTCAAATGATCCCTAATTTTTCTAAAAGGATCTTGGACATCTTATGATAAGCCTGATGACTATACCCCGCAATATGGGGTGTTAATATGAAGTTTGGCAAGGCCATTAAAGCCTCTAAATTGGCTTTTTCGGCTTGACTATAGCTTTCTAAACGCTCATTTTCAAGTACATCTAGGCCGGCACCTCTAATCTGTTGATGCTGAAGCGCTTCAAGCAATGCTTGGGTTGATGTGACCCCACCCCTACAGGTACTCAAAAAATAGGGTTTTTGTTTTAATTGCTCAAAAAAATGGGCATTTGCAAAATGCGTTGTGAGAGGCGTTAAAGGGAGGTGCAAACTAATCACTTCGGCTTCTTGTTGTATTGTTTCCAGTTGGACCATTTTAACATGGGGGAACTGTTGCCAGCCCAAAGCCCTAGGATAAATATCGTGGGCTATAATTTCCACATCAAACCCAGACAATACTTTTGCAAAAGCACTGCCTGTGTGTCCAAAACCAATGATGCCCACTTTTTTTCCAGTGAGTTCATCTCCACGATTCGCGTCTCTTATCCATTGACCCATTTTTATTTCACCATAAGCGCTGTGAATGCGATGCATTAAATTCAATAACATGCCTAAACTATGTTCCCCCACCGCTGTACAATTTCCCTCCGGACTGCTCACGCAAAGCATCCCTTTGGATTCAGCTAACTCGGTATCAATTAATTCCATCCCGCTTCCCAAGCGACCAATCCATTTTAATGCTTTAGCAGCTTCAATGATTGTTGCATCTATCTGTAATCTTGTGGTCACAATCAATCCAATAGCATCAATAATTTGCAAACGCAATTGATCATAAGTCATCGTTGGTTCATAACAAACTTCAAAACCTTTTTGCGTTAGTGTTTCTAATAAAAAAGGGTGCACCGCTGCCGTTACAATTACTTTTTTAGACATAGATTATGGATTGTGCATTTTAAAAGTAAGATCTGCAAAGTCTTGATAAGTCAAGTTCTCGGCTCTTTTAGTAAAAATAGGGTCTGCTAATTGTTCTGTCGTGAAATAAGGTTTCAATGGGTTTCTGAGCATTTTACGTCTTTGACCAAAAGCCATTTTTACAATATGATAGAAACTTTTTATAGAACTAAATTCAGGGAATGTTGTTTTGCGCTTTAAACGAATCACGCCACTCATTACATTGGGTGGTGGTGTAAATGCAGAAGGTGGCACATCAAATAAATATTCTACCTCATAAAATGCTTGTGTCAATACACTCAAAATACCATAAGCTTTTGAATGTGGCTTGGCTGCAATTCTTTCTGCTACTTCTTTTTGAAACATACCAATCATCACCGGCACTTGTTCTTTCCAATCCAATACTCTAAAAACAATTTGTGTGGAAATATTATAAGGGAAATTGCCAATGAGTGTAAATTGACCTTCAAAAGGAATGGCTGTTTCTAAAAAATCTTCATTGATTAATTTCCCCTCTAATTGAGGATAGGTATGTAGCAGATACGCCACTTTTTCGCGATCCAATTCCACTGCTTTGAATGCTTGCGAGGGTAGGTCTAAAATATGTTGTGTTAAAGCACCCGCTCCTGGACCAACTTCCAATAGCTGATCGATAGGCGCCTCTTGCAAGGCAGCTTTGATTTGTAGACAAATTTGGACATCATTTAGAAAGTGTTGACCCAATGACTTTTTAAGGGTGTATTGCATGAAGCAAAGTTAGGTTTTTGTGCGTACTTTTACACCCTAATCAACTGGATATGAACCAAGACATCAGAAAACCAATTATAGGCTTTACTTGCGGAGATTTAAACGGTGTAGGACTTGAATTAATCATCAAATCTTTATCTGATAATCGACTGCTTGAATTTATGGTTCCTGTTATTTTTGCGCATCATAAAGCAATCAATTTTTACAGTAAGGGCATACCTGATTTTCAAATGCAATTTACAACCGCACCAGATTTGGATAAGTTGAATCCTAAACAAGTCAACTTGATTCAATGTTGGGAGGAGGAAGCGGCCATTCAACCTGGTGAACTCACAGAAACTGGTGGTAAATACGCATTAATCTCTTTAGAAAAAGCAGTTGCTGCATTAAAAAATAACAAAATTGATGGTGTAGTCACTGCACCCATTCATAAAAAGAATATTCAGTCCCCTAACTTTAATTTTAGTGGTCATACCCCTTATCTGCAACATGCATTTGGGAATGTAGACAACCTAATGTTATTGGTAGCTGAAAATTTAAAAATGGCTTTGGTTACGGAGCACCTGACGATTCAAGATATTGCACAACATATCACCAAGGATAAGATCAAACAGAAATTACAAATCCTGCATAAAAGCTTACAAAAAGATTTTGGTGTTGACAAACCACGTATTGCGGTGTTGGCACTGAACCCACATGCAGGCGACGATGGCTTAATTGGAAAAGAGGAAATTGAAATTATCAAACCTGCCATTAAGGAAGCGAAGCAACATATGTTGGTATATGGACCTTATTCAGCAGATGCGTTTTTTGCAAGAGGACAACACGAAAAATTTGATGCTGTTTTAGCCATGTACCACGACCAAGGCATGATTCCATTTAAGTCTTTGGCTTTTGGAGAAGGCGTGAATTTCACTGCTGGATTGCCTATTGTTAGAACGAGTCCAGACCATGGAACTGCTTTTGATATTGCCGGCAAAGACAAGGCAGATGCAAGTTCATTTACAGCAAGTATATTTGAGTGTATTAGAATTATTCATGCAAGGCAAGGCTATCGTGATATGCGCTTAAATCCTCTGAAAAAAGTAAGCCATAAGATGTTTGCGAATGCAGTGGACGAGCGTTTAGACGAGAATTAATCCCATGGTTTAGACTAGAATTAATCCTATAATTTAAACGAGCACTATAAAGGACACGCCTTTTTTAATTGCAATAAAGATTGAATACCCCAAGATGGTTCGATTGAATTTGCTTTAGTTTGATTATTAAAACACAATTCTGCTTTTTGAATCAATGGCTTTACTGCCTTACATCCACCACCAAATATGAAAGGTAATTTTTGTTGGATATTTGCGTCCAAAAGATAGGCCCTAGGATTATTTGGATTCAACTTCTTAGCCAATTTTAAAGCGTTTTTTATTTTACCTTCATAGATTAACCACCTCAATGTAGGATTCACTGACATCTTTGCAGTATAAGCCAAACTCTCTGCACAATAAATTTCGTCATTTTTTACGATGGATTTTGCCCTGCCAACCCATACTAAAGCATCATTGGCTAGCGCGTCTCGATCGCCCATTTTCAAAAGACACATGATTGATCTTGTCATTCCGGCATAGTAAGGAATCAACCAATTGGATTTATTAACAGCATAAAGTTGCTCAAATTGTAGATACAGTTCTTGATAGGCTTGACTTTTAGATGCTTGATTGAATTGTAAGACAGCAGACTCCAAAGCTTTAGCTTGATTGGTTTCCTGTGCTTGAACGGGCAACTGAGAGAGTAAAATAAAAAAGATAAATAGGTATTTCATCCTACACAATTTAAAACATAGAATTGGAAACACCTTGATTAATCACATAATTGGCATAAGTAATTTCGATGGTCCCTTTTTTTTGCTTTAATGCTTTTTGTTTTGCAGCAGGATCCTCATCTCCAAATTCTAAGGTAATCCCGTTAGGTAGTTTATAATCCTTAGTATTGAAACCAAAAATAAGTTTACTTGGAAGGCCGTAATTAGCGTATTGGCCATATTCCATTGTAATCTCATAAGTGCCATTTTCTTTTGTAGTCGTAAACGTCTTATACACCAATGCGTCCACCGGATCAATCCACAATGTAGCAATCACCCAATCCAATTTTTCGTCGGTTGGAATTAATTTGATTGCTTGCAATGACTTGCCTTTATACATTTGCACTCCAGATTCTATGGCGATATATTGATTGTTGTTTAATAAGGAATTGATGGTGACAGACACCCCTCCTTTAGGAAGCAATGAAATGCCCCCTTCTTTTTTTACTTTTAGTAAATTAGGTTTCTTAAAATAAACTTTGACCTTGCCCAATGAGGCTTTAATAAATGCCACATCGGTTTTCATGACCCCTGTTGCCACGTAGTCATTGACTAAATTTAATTTCTTTGTCACTCTTTCAATCAAGGGGTTGGATTGGGCAAACATTGAAACTTGAATCAGGCATATTCCCACAAAAAGGCAAATCGTTTTTTTCATACCAAACAAATTATATTTTTAAATTCAAGCTTAGCTTAAAATATCTTTCTTTTTCATGATCCAAATAGAAGCACCAACAAATAATCCAATATGTATGGCAAGTACAATGATTGAGTTTTTTATTTTAGCCACATTTAAAATACTACCAGTAATTGCATCATTTGAGTCATTGACTTGTATGTCAAAAAATTCTTTCCAATTGTTCATATGAGTCGTAAATAAATACGGCTTCACCACGTTGAACAAAGGGATATTTAAGGTGCTTAGAATGGTAAAAAATACAATCGCACTAATGGTTGCTACAATTGGCCCAATTGAATTATTGGCTAAGCTCGACATCAAAAATCCTAAAGCTGCAACAGTTAACAAGGAGAAACTTGCAAAAACAAATGCACCCAAATACCTCCAAAAAACATCTTGTTCTTGAATCAAGACTACATAATTGGATTTCATCAGGAATAAATCGTCGGTACCAAAAATCCACATGCTTAGAAATAGTGCAAGAAAGGCCAACCAAATTAATAACAAAATAGTGTATAAACTAGCTGCCACAAATTTAGCTAAGACCCATTGTGTTCTACTATAAGGTGTTGTAAACAATAACCTCAAAGTGCCCAAATTCGCTTCGCCAGAAAGCATATCCGCTGCAATTAAGGCTACCAATAAAGGAACATGTACGAGTAATAATTGTAATAAAATATAACAGATCAAGTAACCATTCAACACTTTACCATCCACCGTTAAGGTGTCGTTGATATCCTTCATCAAAAAATCTGCATACGCTTCTCCATCTATTTTTAATCCCATTTGAATGACCAATATCAATGCAGCAATCGCACCAAAGGCAATATAAGTTCTTGGCCTTTTATAGATTTTAAAAAGTTCGATTTGTATAATGGGCCACATATTAATAAGTTGAAGTAAGTTGTAAAAAATAATCTTCTAAAGAGTTCTTTGCCTCTAATGAAACCAAATTGATATTGGACGCAACGATAAAAGCATTTAAGGCAGGAATCTCTAATTTAGGAATCGTCAGGTAAAGCCCTTCGGTTCGCTCTAATAAATTTGAACGATATGCCGATGCCATTAATTTTTGCTTTGCATCCGCGTCGTCCAAGGTTTTTATTTGAACAATGGTTTTATTTGGATCCAATAAACTAGATGTAGGACCTTCTGCCATTTTTTTACCTTGATGAATGATTAAGATATGGCTTGCAATTTGCTCGATTTCCGAAAGTAAATGCGAGGATACTAAAACTGTTTTACCTTCCTCTTTAGAAAGGGATTTGATTAACTGACGAATATCTGCGATGCCTTGAGGATCCAATCCATTGGTGGGCTCATCTAAAATTATCAATTTAGGATCGTGCAATAAGGCAATACCAATGCCTAATCTTTGCTTCATCCCCAACGAATAGGTTTGTACCTTGTCATTGGCCCTTGCTAGCAATCCTACCTGTGCTAAAGTGGCTTCGATTTTAGAAGCCGCAATTTTTTGCTTACGTAATTTTGCAAATAAGGATAGATGCTCCTGCGCAGTTAAGTAAGGATATAAATCTGGACGTTCTATCACTGCACCAATCTGTTCTAAAATAGCAGATCGGTTATCTGTTAAAGATTGGCCAAAGATTTCGATATGTCCTTGGGAAGGATGGATTAAGGAAAGTAACATACGAATGGTCGTGCTTTTTCCAGATCCATTTTGACCCAAAAAACCATATACCTGTCCCGCTGCTACTTCAAAAGAGAGTTGGTCTACCGCCTTGATGGCGCCAAAGTTTTTACTTAATGCTTGTACTTTAATCACTGACATAATATGATAACAATCAATAGATTGATTTGTTGTGACTCCAAAGCCCTATTCACAAAAAAACCCCGAAAATTCGGGGTTTTTTATATTCAAGTCTTTCCTTATTTGTATTGAGGAATTAAGCCATTCGCTAATTCAACCATTTGCTTTAATCCATCTTCTGGTAAGTTACCTTTTTTGAATTCAGCCAATACATTTGGTAATTTATTAGACATCTCTAACATGAAATGTGCTTCAAAATCTTTCACGTTTTTAACCGCTACTTCTTTCAACAAGCCTTGTGTACCCAAGTAGATAATGGCTACTTGTTTTTCTACTGTAAACGGTGTGTATTGTGCTTGTTTCAAGATTTCTACGTTTCTTGCACCTTTATCAATTACATTCTTAGTTGCTGGATCTAAGTCACCACCAAATTTAGAGAAGGCTTCTAATTCTCTATATAATGCCTGGTCTAACTTTAATGTACCAGAAACTTTTTTCATTGATTTGATCTGCGCGTTACCACCCACACGGCTTACAGAAATACCTACGTTGATCGCTGGACGAATACCTGCGTTGAACAAGTTTCCTTCTAAGAAGATCTGACCATCTGTAATGGAGATTACGTTTGTAGGGATATAGGCAGATACGTCACCTGCTTGTGTTTCAATAATTGGTAATGCAGTTAATGATCCACCACCTTTCACCAAATGCTTGATAGAAGCTGGTAAGTCATTCATATTCTTAGCAATCTCATCGTTTGCAATCACTTTTGCAGCACGCTCTAATAAACGGCTATGTAAGTAGAATACATCACCTGGATAGGCCTCACGTCCTGGTGGGCGACGTAATAACAATGATACCTCACGATAAGCCACCGCTTGCTTTGATAAGTCATCAAATACAATCAATGCTGGTTTACCACAATCACGGAAGAACTCACCAACTGCTGCACCCGCAAATGGAGCGTAGAATTGTTGAGGTGCTGGATCAGCAGCAGAAGCAGCAACGATAATGGTATAAGCCATCGCACCATTCTCTTCTAAAGTCTTCATCACACCCGCAATCGTAGATGCTTTTTGACCAATCGCCACATAAATACAATACACTGGTTCACCAGCATCGTAAAATTCTTTTTGATTGATAATGGTATCCACACAAATTGCAGTCTTACCAGTTTGACGGTCACCAATCACCAATTCACGTTGACCACGGCCAATTGGAATCATTGCATCAATCGCTTTGATACCAGTTTGCAATGGCTCTTTTACAGGCTCACGGAAGATTACACCTGGTGCCTTACGCTCCAATGGCATCTCATACAATTCACCTTTAATTGGACCCTTACCATCAATTGGCTCACCCAACATATTGATGACACGACCTACTAAACCATCTCCTACTTTAATAGAAGCGATTTTTCCAGTACGCTTAACTTTATCACCTTCTTTGATGCCCTTGCTTTCACCCATCATTACCACACCCACATTGTCTTCCTCTAGGTTCAATGCAATGGCTTTGGTGCCATTTTCAAATTCAACTAGCTCACCACTACTTACACCGTTCAGGCCATATACACGGGCAATACCATCACCAACTTGTAGTACAGTCCCTACTTCTTCTAAATCAGCTGAAGCATTAAAATTGCTTAATTGCTGTCTAAGAATTGCAGATATTTCATCAGGTTTAATGTCCACCATAAATACTTATTTAATGTATGATTGTTATGTTAATTATAATTTTGATACAAATTCGTTAGATAAAAATTGCTTCTTGATATCTAATAAATCTCTTTTAATACTAGCATCAATTAAATTGTTATCGAATGACAATACAAAACCACCAATTAAATCCTCATCGGTATGGGTTGTCAATTCTATTGTTTTGAATTGTGTTTCGGTTTTAATTTTATCTTCAATAGATTGCTTCAATGCATCGCTAATTGCTACTGCTGTTGTTAAACTCACTTGGTGAATTCCTTTCAATGCATTGTATTGCTCTATGAATGCTGTTGCGATTTCTGGCAACGCACTTTCTCTACTTTTCTTTACCAATAAAACAACAAAAGATAAGGTCAATGTGCTTACTGCATCTTTAATCACAGCAAGTACAATGGCATTTTTCTGATCTGCTTTAATGATCGGGCTTCTTAACACATTTACAAAGTCATGGCTTTGCGCACAAACTGCTTGAAAATATTTCATATCAGCGTGCACTGCATCCAATTGATTTTGTTCAATGGCTAAGTCGAGTAAGCTCTTTGCGTATCTTCCTGCTAAACGTACGTTGGGCATTTCTTACTTTTTAATTTAACTTAACGCCTTCGGCGATTTGCTTAATATAGCTTTCTTGTTCTGCTTTATTAGACAATTCTTTTTTTAATATTTTCTCTGCGACTTCAACTACTAATGCGCCTACTTGATTTTTAACTTCAGTCAAGGCAGCATTTTTTTGTTGTGTAATCGCTAGTTGTGCGTCGCTGATAATACGCTCATACTCTTGCTTCGCTTTATCTTTTGCATCAGACACCATTTTATCGGCTGTCTCTTTTGCATCTTTAATCATACCAGCTCTTTCTTCACGTGCCTTAGCCAACAATGCTTCATTTTCATTTTGCATTGCAGCAATTTCAGCTTTCATCTTATCGGCACGTAATAATGCTTCTTCGATGCCGCTTTCACGCTCAGAGATTGCTTTCAACATTGGCTTCCAAGCAAACTTGCCTAAAACAACCAAGAGTATCAAAAACGCAATAGTGTTCCAAAATACCAAACCGATATCTGGCAACACAAGAGGATTTACTTCTAATAAAAACATACTATTCGTTTATCTTAATGAATGAATCAAATAAAAAATAGGCCTTTCGCCCTGTGCTAGGGCCTATTTAGTTCTTTAAAGAAATCTTTAACAGATTATCCGTTACCCAAAAGGGCAACTACCACAGCGAACAAGGCAACAGCCTCTACGAACGCAGCAGCAACAATCATGTTAGAACGGATTTCGTTAGCAGCTTCTGGCTGACGAGCAATACCTTCAACAGCACCCTTACCAATCATACCGATACCAATTCCAGCACCGATAGCTGCTAATCCAGCGCCAATTGCGGCAACACTTCCTACTACCATTTTTTTACGTTTTAATTGTTATTGAAAAAAGATTTAAAATAAATTTTAATGATGTGCTACATTTTTATGTCCATCATGGTCATGGGCTTCATGATGATGTTCTTCGGTAGCCATACCAATATACATGGCACTCAACATAGTGAAGATATAGGCTTGTAAAAAAGCCACCAACAATTCAATCAACCCAATGAAAACAGCAAATGGAACTGCGATAGCAGAGGCATAGACTGTTTTGAATATAAAAATTAAACAAATCAAACTTAATACTAGAATGTGCCCTGCTGTAATGTTTGCGAACAATCGAATCATTAAAGAGATAGGCTTAGTGAAGACCCCAATTAATTCAATTGGCGCTAAGAACAATTTCATACTCCAGTGCATGCCTGGCATCCAAAAAATATGCTCCCAATAATTTTTATTGGCACTTAAATTAACCACCACAAATACACATACTGCTAGTGTCATTGTGAAAGCAATATTACCGCTTACGTTAGCACCCCCTGGGAAAAATGGAACTAACCCTAAAAAGTTATTGACTAAAACCAAAAAGAAAATAGTTAATAAAAAAGGCATGTATTTTGCAAACTTCTTTTTACCAATATTTGGAATCGCTACTTCGTCTCTTACAAATAAAACAATTGGCTCCATGAAAGACTGAACGCCTTTAGGTGCAGAAGTGATACCTGTTTTTTTATAAGCACCTGCCGCAGTAAGGAGTACAGTTAAAAGAATAAAAACAGATACAAATAAAGAGGCTACGTTTTTAGTGATGGAGAAATCCCACAAAGCTTTAGATGCTTCTACATCAACTACTTCTGTTGCACCCTCTAACTTCACAATCTTCACCTTACCCTCGATAATTTTATAATCATAATTTCCCTTGTACATAATTTGCTCATGGTGTTCATTCATGAACTTTGCAGAAGAGAAAAATTCGAATCCTTTAGGTGTGTACAAAATAACTGGTAAAGACAAAGAAGTATGTCCCCATAAATGCCAGCTATGATCATCTTTAATGTGGTCTAATATAGTCTCTGTTACATTAAACGCTTCTGGTTCGTGTGCTGCTGGTTCATGAGCTGCTGCTGGATTGCTCTGCTCAGTTTGCACCGCTTTTTCATTCGCAAATACATGGCCAGAAAATGCCAATGTAACAATGCTCAAACACAATACCAGTAAAGATTTAATAGGTCTTGATGCCATAGTGATCTCAAAATTTGCGGCAAAGATAGGGATAATGCTGCTGAAAAATCATAATATTTAACAGAAATATAGCATCTGATAAAATGTTTTACATTCTCTTAAATAATTGATTTGCAACTATTTAAGAATTTTTGTACTCTTTTTAGGATCAAATTGCATTTCGTTCAAGGCCTTATAAAATCCACCCTGCTCCATTAAGGACTCATGCGTGCCTTTTTCTATGATTTTTCCCTGGTCTAACACAAGGATCTGGTTGGCCTTTCGGATGGTAGACAAACGGTGTGCAATCACGATAGATGTTCTACCCTGAATTAAGGTTTCAATGGCTTTTTCAATGAGTTGCTCGCTTTCCGTATCGATGGAAGAAGTGGCTTCGTCCAAGATTAAAATACTCGGATTGTATAATAGCGCTCTAATAAAACTTAAGAGCTGCCTTTGACCAAGACTTAATGTGGCTCCACGTTCCATCACATGGTATTGATATCCACCAGGTAGTTGCATGATAAAATCATGCATCCCAATCATCTTTGCTGCTTCTTCTACTTGTTCGGGACGAATTAAAGGATTGCGTAAAGTGATATTATCATAGACAGAACCAGAAAATAAAAATACGTCTTGTAAAACCACTCCTATGGATGCCCTCAAACGATCTAAGGCATAATCTTCTATCAAGACCCCATCTAAAAGTATCTGACCGCCTTGATAAGGATAAAGCCGATTTAAGATGCTAATGATAGAGGTCTTTCCGCTTCCAGTTGGTCCAACTAAGGCCACAGTTGTTCCTGCAGTGACCGTAAAATTTAAATCATTTAAAATCCAATTGGGTGCTTGATAAGCAAATTGTACATTTTTAAATTCAATGGCGCCTTGAATTTGAATTGGTGCATATTGTCCTTCATTGACAGTAATATCTTCATTATCTAAAATTTTAAAAACACGTTCCGCAGCAACCATACCCATTTGCAAGACATTGAATTTATCTGCTATCATTCTCAGCGGTCTAAAGATTTGATTTAAAAATAAAATGAATGCGACCAGCATCCCTGCATCTAAACTTTGTCCTGCTACCCACCAAACAATTAAGCCAATACTCAAAGCCAACACCACTTCCACAACTGGGAAAAACACGGAGTAGGCAAAAATGGCTTTGATATTTGCAGTTTTATGGTGCTCGTTGATGGCATCAAATTTTTTAAGTTCTTTTTCCTCAGCAGCAAAAGCTTGTACCACTTGCATACCAGAAATATGTTCTTGCACAAATGCATTCAGTGCTGCCACAGCATTGCGCACCTGAACAAAACTTTTATTCACACTTTCTTTAAAAAAATAAGTGGCCACAATCATAATAGGAAATGGAATTAAACAAATTAAAGTCAACTCCCAATTGATAAAAAACATGGTTGTGAGTGTCACCACAATCGTTAACATATCTGCAATGATTGGAATCAATCCATCAGAAAAAATATCATTGATACTTTCAATGTCATTGATGGTTCTTGTGGTCAATGTACCAATAGGCGTTTTATCAAATTGACGCATTTCCCAGTACATAATTTTTTGATACACTTTATTCCTTAAATCTCGAATCACTTGTTGTCCAAGCCAAGACATACCGTAAGTAAAACAAAAACGAAATATGGTTTCAAGCATGATAAACGCCACCTGAAACAGGGATATCGCTAGAATCAATTGCAACACTGAATTAAAAGCTTCTAAAGGCAGTGCCCAATGAACCCATTGTGGCAGGTTCACTTGTTTGCCAATTGCTAAGTTCACTGTAGCCTGAATCAAATAAGGGCGAACTGGCGTAAAAAATGCTAAGAAGATGCCCAAAAAGACATTGATCCAAAAAATAAATCGATAAGGTCCAACGAAAGAAAATACCCTACTTAAAATAGCAGATTTGAATATAGTTTTAGGCTGGGTAGATGACATAGCAGGGCGAAGTTACACCGCTTTTACGTATTTTCGTGTAAGCATGGAAAGTACTAATCAAGAATTAATAAATGCAGTTGTAACCCCATACAACTTGACTGACGAACAAGAAAAAAAAGAAATTGTTCGCCACTACCGTGCATTGCTCAGAACATTAAGGACAAAGCTAAAAAAAGGCGATCGGGAGTTACTAAGAACTGCCTTTGAAATGGCAACTGATGCGCACAAAACCATGCGTCGTAAAAGTGGCGAGCCTTATATCCTTCATCCCATTGCAGTAGCAATGATTGCTGCAGATGAAATTGGTTTAGGTGTTCGAAGTACCATCTGTGCTTTATTGCATGACACTGTAGAGGATACGGACATCACCTTAGATGATATCAAAAGAGAATTCGGAAATGAGATTGCAAAGATTGTGGATGGACTGACAAAAATTGCAACGGTGATGGATACCAATAGCAGTCAACAAGCTGAGAATTTCAAAAAAATCTTACTCACTTTAACCGATGACCCTAGAGTGATACTGATTAAACTTTCGGATAGACTGCACAATATGCGCACAATGGACTCGATGAAAAAAGAGAAGCAATTAAAAATTGCCTCTGAAACCATCTGGGTTTACGCTCCACTCGCACATCGTATGGGCTTGTACAATATCAAGACCGAATTAGAGGACCTGGCCATGAAGTACATGGAACCTGATACCTATCGCGAAATTGCCAAAAAGTTATCCGAAACAAAAAGAGAGCGTACCAGATATATCAACGAGTTTGTGAGACCTTTAAAAGAAAAATTAAGTCTAACCGATTTACAATTTGATATTTTTGGTCGACCAAAAAGCATTCATTCTATTTGGCATAAAATAAAAAAGAAGGGCGTAAGTTTTGAGGAAGTGTATGATCTTTTTGCCATCCGTATTATTCTTGATGTGCCTTTAGAAAAAGAAAAAGAAGCATGTTGGAAAGTGTATTCGATGGTTACAGATGAATACCTCCCTTCCCCAGAAAGATTGCGGGATTGGTTGAGTAATCCAAAGAGTAATGGCTATGAAGCTTTGCACACCACTGTAATGGGGCCGGATGGTAAGTGGGTAGAAGTACAGATTCGAAGTAAAAGGATGAATGAAATTGCTGAAAAAGGTTTGGCCGCCCATTTTAAATATAAAGAAGGGTCAGTTCAAAGCGAAGATCGATTTGATCAATGGTTCGTGCAAATCAGAGAAGCATTGAGTAATCAAGAGGAAGAAAGTATTGATTTTTTACACGATTTTAAAACCTCTTTTCTTGCAGAAGAAATTTATGTCTATACCCCAAAAGGTGAGGTAAAGATGTTACCTGTGAACAGCTCTGCACTCGATTTTGCTTTCTATATCCACACCGCAATTGGATCTAAATGTATTGGCGCAAAAGTTAACCATAAATTAGTGCCAATTAGCCATACATTAAGAAGTGGAGACCAGATAGAAATCATCACAAGTAGCAAGCAAAAACCTACGGAAGACTGGTTAAAAAATGTGGTGACTGCAAAGGCAAAAAATAGTATTAAAGACGCCTTAAGAGAGGAAAAGAAATTTATTTCAGAAGAAGGAAAATACACCGTTAAACGAAAACTAGAAGGGATTGGGGCCGCATACAATTCATATAACTTGGATCAATTGGTTAACTTCTATAAAATGCCAAGCCAGTTGGATTTATTGTATAAAATCGCTACTAAATCCATCGACCTAAAAGAACTAAAAAGCTTTCAGGTGATTGGAGATAAAATTGAAGCGGCAAAACCAACATTCACGCTAGCAGATGAAAATGCAGAAGTCCATGTTTACAAGCCCCTTCCAAAAAAAGGAGATTCAGAATTGATTATTTTTGGGGAATCAAGTGATAAGATCAAATACAATCTGGCAAAATGTTGTAATCCTATTCCAGGTGATGATGTATTTGGATTTGTAAGTACTGGCAAAGGCTTAATCATTCATAGAACCAGCTGCCCGAATGCGACACAACTATTGGCCAATTATGGTCATCGCGTTGTCAAAACTAAGTGGGCGAAGAATAAAGAAATCTCCTTCCTTACAGGGCTAAGTATTATTGGATTAGACGATGTAGGCGTGGTGAATAAAATTACGACCATTATTAGCGGGGACCTCAAAATAAATATTGCTGCACTCACTATTGAATCCAAAGATGGCATGTTCGAAGGTACCATTAAGGTCTTTGTGCATGACA
>JBMOFB010000022.1:0-19051 GCA_049314475.1 Sediminibacterium sp. | reverse complement strand
TTTTACCTGCAATAAAACTTCCCTATCTACATATGTTTTCATAGGTTATTTGTTTTGGTTATAGGTTTTCATATGTTATTTCAAAAATATCAGGCTTACAAGGATAATATTCTCCTTTAACTCCTTTTATTATATAATCTCCAATTGTTGCAATATGTTCTCCTTCTAGTGTTTTTATAATTAATCCGCCTTCTATTTTTGTCCAATCAATATAAAAATTAGTGCCTATTGCGGTTATATAATCAGTATCTTCACCACCTAAAAAATTAAACATTTCTCGGTGATTATCACCAGTCCATTTAACTGCTTCTATTTCAACTGGTTTTTTTCTATACTTGTTCATAAGTTATTTTTTGTTTTGGTTTAAATGTTTTATTAAATTAATAATCTCAACTATTGTTTTAGATGAATCACCTCTTTCAGCCATTTCATAAATAAAATTTACTACATGGTAAGATTGTAATATACTTTCGTGAACTTTTTGTCCATTTTCTATTTCAAGTATTGTATCTTGTTTTGTTATATCAATTAAATTCATAGGTTATTTGTTTACATATTTTTTAAAGATTTCTATTTGCTTTTCTTGTTCAGCAGCCAAAGCAGCAGCCGAAGCAGCAGCCAAAGCAGCAGCCGAAGCAGCAGCCGAAGCAGCAGCCGAAGCAGCAGCCGAAGCAGCAGCCCAAGCAGCATCCCTAGCAGCATCCGAAGCAGCAGCCGAAGCAGCAGCCCAAGCAGCATCCGAAGCAGCATCCGAAGCAGCAGCCCTAGCAGCCTCCAATTCTCCTTTACTTACTAATCCATTACTGTAATCTCTTGAAACTTTAATTGCATTAACGCATCTTTCATCATTGGCTAAATGCACAACTGATTCAGCAAAATCACAAGCCATTAATCTAATTTTTTTATCGTGACCTTTAACACATCTCAAAGCCCATA
Source organism: Sediminibacterium sp. (assembly GCA_049314475.1). GTDB lineage: Bacteria > Bacteroidota > Bacteroidia > Chitinophagales > Chitinophagaceae > Sediminibacterium. The sequence goes on along the minus strand of JBMOFB010000022.1, from coordinate 18,115 downwards.
AAGCATCTTGCAGACCATTACTTTCTAAAATAGTTAGTAATGATAATTCATCATTGTCTGCTTCCGTTTTGTTTAAAAAGGTTAGTAACTTTTTCCATCCGTCATTACAAGGAGATTGTTCTTTGATTTTGTTTAGCGTTGTTTTCATAGGTTATTTGTTTTGGTTATATAATCCATCATCTTCATCAGCTTTCATAATGTCAATGATGTGTTGCTTTTGGTTATAGGTTTGGTTGTTTTTAGCTATTTCAATTAATTTTTTAAGTCCGTTTGCGCTTGTCATTATTGCTTCCGCCCTTTGTGTAAGGCTTTCAATCTGGCTTTCTAATTCTGCCCGATCCTTTGTGCAATAGTACCCGTTTAAAGTACCCATTACAGGAAGGATGCCTTCGGATCTGATAAAGTTAATTATTTTCCTTAGTCTTGGCTCATTAAATACCTTGATGCCGTACCTATCTTTATTTTCGTTTATTGCGTTTACAATATCCGCACCCTTGATAGGATTATCTTTGGTCTTAGTACTTAAGCCCTTGATAATTACAGGAACAAGTTTTTTTTCATCTTGCGTTAATTCGAAGGTAATTTCCTCAAAGTTAGTTATCATAGTATAGGTTTTAAGACTGCCATTGCTAAATTAATCATTTTTAATTGAATACTTAACTCTTTATTTTCCTTTTCTTTTAATCCTAATTCCTTTTCAATCTTTGCAATCCTTTCAATAAGCAGTTCATTTTCCAGACGGATCATATATTCCTGCCCCATTAAATAATTATTCTTTGTCATACTTATTTATTTTTTCTTGATCTAATAAGCGATCCGTTTCCCTATCTTGTTCTAATTCCTCTTTTGGTGTTTCCTCCTCCTCCTCATCTTCCCAATCGCAATGTTCTAAGCAATCAGGACAGATTCCGATTTCCTCCATTGTGGTATGTGCTCCGCAGCAAGTTGAATATGGCATAATTTATAAATTTTCTATTAAAGCCGTTAATAATAAAGCGCCGCCCATTATATACCAGAACCATTTTCCGCTTAGGCTTTCTGCTTTGTATTGCTCGTTTCTTTTTTCTTGTAAGGTTTTTAATTTGTTCATAATGTTTTTTTTATTAATTAACAATTGTTGGTTCTTGCAATTATCTCTTTAGAATATGTAGCATAAGGAGTATGTAGTTTTTGTCCTTTGTCTAACATTTTTTCTATGTCTTTGCTTTTCCAATAATTGCTAAGAGTTTTCTTTGCATCTGCAAAAGATAAAATTTGCGTTTCTTTTGTTTCTTTATCTTCCCTAATAATAATAGGTTTAGATGATTCTTTTTGTGTTACTTGTTTCATAAAATTGTTTTTTTGATTTGTTATACAAATATACAACTTTTATACATATTTTATACATCTTATAAATATTTATTTAAAAATATGATAAGCGGTAATTAAGCAAAGGCGTAACGCCCTGATCCCCTTTTATAGTTAAAATTCTGCCAGGCTAAAGCCAAAGCCATAACACAATCGTCGTGGAATCCAGAAGGTGCAGAATACCTTACGCCATTAGCCGTGAATTGATATTCAAATATGTCTAATTCGTCTACGATTACCCCCTCTGGGTAACCTATCTTGCCCTGTTGGATTGCTTGTGCTAAGCCTTCCATTAATTGTTGCTTTGATTGACTTGTAAACTTTAAGCCCTCAATATTTACCCCTTCCCTTATCAAGTCCTCAAGGATAGGATCGCCAACGCCCGTGCTATCTGCCAATATAGGCGCAATAGGAAGCCTTTTAATGTTTGCCTTAGTATTATGCCAATCCATCTGGAAGCGGTCAAAATAAGCCACGTTACCCCCATTATCAAGCCCTATTATAACTGTGAAGTCAACAGACTTAGCAAGGTCAATCCCATACGCCACGATTTGCTGCGCTGATATTGGTTTAATACATCTTTGAATAAAGGCGTTACCGAAAGGATTGGCGCTATTCTCGGCGGGGTTTGCAAGGTATTCCTGCTCAAATACAACCTCTGGCAATTGCAATCGCGCCTCGTCTATTTCCCTTGTGTTGATATATGGATTATCGTAGGTGCTAAATTTAAAACTGCGCCAATCATTTTCGCCCTGTTTCATAAACATTGAGTAAAAAAAATTCTTACCTCTGGGCGTGGATAAGAAAACCGCCTTGCCTTCATAATCGGTTAAGGTTGGGCGGATGCTATTTTGCCATCCTGATTCTAAGTCAGGGATAAATGCTGCCTCGTCTATAATTACTAAATGAAACTTGCGCCCTCTTAAATTATCTAAACGTTCGCCTGTAAAAAATTCTATTGATCCATTATTAGGGCAATATATTTTAAGGTTACTGATATTGTTTTTAAATGGGATAGCAGCCGTTAGCCTTTCAAAAAATGCCTTAGCCAATTTATAGGTTGGGGTTATATATGCAACTTGCCCGCCGTTTAATGCTTCTTTGATTCCCATTATTTGTGATAGTTCTGACTTACCAAAACGCCTTCCGCACATTACGACAATAAAACGCCTATCGCATTCTAATATCTTCTTTTGGTTTATATGTGGACTTGGCAACTCAATCCTCATAGAATAGTTTTGCCCTCAACAAATACAACCTCGATCCTGGTATCTTGCTGAATATCCATTTGTTCTTTGGGCTTCCCATATACTCGGGTTAGTAAAGTATCTAAAGAATACAAGCTGCCCTTTTCTAAAGACTTACGCATAGCTGCGGCAATCGTCTTTTCTAATATCGTAGCCTTTGGATTATCCCAAACCTTTTTAAGTTCCTCCATATCCATTGACATCATCACTTGGATCGTGTCGTTTATTTCGCTTAGCTTATAACCTTGCTCCTTAAGTAGGCTGACATATTTACGCGGTCGCCCGTTTGGGTTTGCAACCTCGCCTTTCTTAAATTGATGTTGTACTATATCTTGTGCTGCCATTGTGCTATTATTGTGCTATTAAAATATTAATAATTGACCATTGCCTTTTGGATTAAAGTACTTATGCAAGTCATTTACTTCATCAATTTCGCTTATAAATTGAATTAAATCAACCGACTTGTCAAACCATTCAATTCCAATTGTTTTATTATTTTTTATATTTATGTGTTTAAATTTTTTATGTAAATCATTTTCAAAGTTCCCAGCATATTTAATTGTCTTAATAAGTTTTGCAGATGTAGCATAAGCTCTTATTTCCTTTATTCGTTTAGTTACATTCTTTGATATACCAATCTTGATTCCAAAGTCTGATTCAATAAAATAGAGATGATTTATTGAAGTACTTACATTGTTGAATTTTAAATCACTTTCAACAATCTCATACAATTGATATGCAAGATGTTTCTCTTTATCTGTTAATGTAGTCATTATTGCAGACAAATCTTTAAGTAGTTTTTTTAACTTTGGTTTTTTACTTATCGTTCCTTTTGGTCTGCCATTTAAATTGCCTGATTGCCCTGCTTTAAATAGCTTTGCGCCTTCTGGTATTATTCCTTTTTCAAATGGCATTTCTGATATGTTCTGTTTTTATAAAGATACTCCGCAATTAGGACAAGTTAAAACATCAATAGTATTATCTTCTTTTTCTTTAATATCCTTATTAGTAAAGTTAGGTAAATCTAAGCCCCATTCGGTTAATAGTTGCTCATCCCAATTATTAGCAAGATCATCCCAATCCCATTCGCCATATCCTACGTTATCCTTTACAATAAATTCTTTTTGTTCTTCCTCTGTCCAATTAACTATCTGCACAGGTACTTCTTTCCAACCTACTTCTTTCATTGCTTTATATCTCATATTGCCACCAATTATAACCATATCTGTATTCACTACTAAAGCTCTTACCTTTGACATCTGTGGAAACTTCTCAATACTTGCGACTAACTTTTTAAACTTATCATCCTTTATTAATCTTGGGTTACTTGGGTTAGGTTTAATTTCGCTAATCTTAACGACCTTGACCTCTATAATTTCGTTCTTTTCTATCATTTTTATTATGGGATTTTTTAGCGTGTCCGCGTTTCCTTTTACCAAAATTAACCTTTTTTGAATCACTTTTAACCTTTGCCATCTATTTTTTTATTGTGTATGTCTTTTAAATAATCATAGTGCGTCTTTGTATCCCCCATTACAACGTGGCATTGCCTACATAATGCCTGTAAATTTTCAATCGTGTCTGCCTTGTTAGATCCGCCCATTCCCCTTGCGTCTATGTGATGAATGTCAACTGCCTTAGATCCGCAGGATTCACAAGGGATAAAATCCTCTACTCCATAACCGAAATAATCCAGGTATATTTTAGTGTGTTTCTTCAAATTATAACTTATTACGCGCCTATTAGTTTTTTATAAATAGCAAACCTCTGCTTATTTACTATGTGCAAGTTGAAGTTCTTATTGCAATACTCGTAAAGGTCATTGCCGTACTGCTTGCGTGCTGCCTGATCGTGGGTTAATAGCTTAATCCAATAATACCAATCCTTTTGACTATTGACGTGGCAGGCGGGATAAAATCCCTTATAAGGATGTACGTTGCTTACAATAGCAGGGTTTTTCTTTGATGCCGTTTCTAATACTTTTAAATTGGACTTCATTGAATTAAATTTAGAATCTACCAAAGGGATAAGACTTATGTCTGAATCACAATAAGCCGCCATATATTCCGTAACAGGATTGTAGTTGTAAATCGTAGGTTTTAGTTTTAATCCATTTGTAAAGGCGCAGATCATATTATCCCAGATATGTTTTTCCCCTTCATTATATCCTGCTATGATTGTCCTTACAGGAAAGTTTATACGCTTCATTGGATTGCGTAGTATTTCCAAATCCTTTCCGTGCGTTCCTGATCCTGACCAAAATAACCTGATAAGTTCCGAAGGCTTTTTTTCTAATACAAATTGCTCCTCGCCGTATGGTATTGCATTAGGCAATATTTCTACATTCTGATTTAAGAGATAAACTTCTTCAGCTAATCGTTCGTGAGTAACTGTGCAAAGGTCTGCTATTTTTATCCAAGCAATAATTTGTTCACTTACTTTATTTTCTTTATAAGATTCATAAAGTATATGCGAAGCACCTAAATCCCAATGGTCGTCATTATCCACAATTAATTTGAAGCCATATTTTATGCGCCATTCAATCATCTGCTCTGGCTTTATGTTAGCAAGCATCCTATTCATTACCACAATATCAAACTTCCCCTCAAATGTTTCCTCGCTTAAAGTATCTGTTATCAAGCAATAATCTTTTTTCATATTAACCAATGGCATCATTATTCTATGATACCCCACCCCGCTTTGCTTACTTGTTATTGCTAAAATTCGCATATCTGCTTGTACTGTTCTTTTAAAAAATTATAAACTGATAAAACTTTAGGAATATACAAATGTTGTTTTGCATTTTTAAAACATTCACTTGCAAAAATCCCATCTGCATCGTATCTATCCAATACCCATCTTGATTTTATACATTCAACAGACGTTATAAAATTATGAGAATCAATATAATTTGTTTTAATTTCTATTCCTTCTAATCGTACTGAACCATCTTTATTAGCTTGTTTAAAAGAAATAAAATCTGCATCTTTTTCTTTTATCTCATCCCATAATGTTGATTGAATAATTGTGTCATCGTCATTAAAATAAACATGACCATCTGTAATTAAATCCAAAGCAAAGTTTCTTTGAGCATTGCCAGATATACTACCTATCACCTTAACAGTATAAGGTTCACATATATCAGGAATTTCATCAGGAATTTCATCTGCGTCAAATACAACAATCCATTTATAATTCTCTTTGGGTATGTTTATACTCTCAGCAATTAGATGTAAATTCTGAGGTCTTGAGCAAGGTGTTATAATATTTAAGAACATGGTTTATCGTTTCTATGTAATACAAGCAATTTATCATTATCCCAGCCTGCAGAATTTTTTAAATTATGATTTGCATTGATAAATGTTGCAGCTGAAAAGTAATCATTGTTTATTTCATTACTATAATCTGCTTCATTTGCATTTAAAAAAATATCCTCAATTATTAAAATACCACCTGGCTTTAAATGTTTATAAGCCTCATTTATAAATCTTATTTGATCTTCAAATTCATGAGTTGAATCCTCTATTAATACATCAAAATTACTGCCAGAAATAGTTAGTCCTTCATTAATTGAGTCAACATCTTTAACATTCATTTTAATGTAAGTACAATCAATATTGTCTTTAATTGCTTTTTCTATTCTTGAATCAAACCACTCAAACCCGTATAGCTTAGCATTAGGGAAGAACTCTCTCCAGCTAAGCATAGAATTATTATCTAAAATCCCTAACTCGCCAAGTTTAATATCTTTATACCTCATGTTTGAAAACAAAAGGTTATAAATAGATGTATAGGCATGTTTATGCAAACTGGCATCAGTATTATAAGGGCATTTATCCGTTGGATATTTAACCCCGAGATCACATAATTCAGTTCTTGAATTAGTCGAATCTATTGTTATACTATTAAACATACCTTGTTCCATAATCTGTATGTGCATGTTTGCATTTTAAATCGTAATTATTATAATACTTAAACTCGTTTATCGCATCTATACAAATCAAAGCATCTGGAAATGCTTGTAAATAATCTTCTTGCCATCTAAAAGGATATTTCTCAATCATGCTACGTTTGTAAATTGTGCATCCAGATAATACATGATTGGTATATTGTATGCCTTGTAGTTTATAATCGTGGAATCCCTCATAATATAACGCACCAACCGCTCCAGTATCTAATGGCATTGTTTCAATGTTTTCTAAAAGAATATCTATTGTATTCTCTGGAATAATTACGTCACTCTCTACTATTAAAAAGTATTTGTAATTAGACTTTAAAAAAATATCGCGCAAGTACAAAACGGATTCTGCAACTTTTCTGTGAAACTTTGTTTCTTCAGGATGCTCTGGTATGTCCAAATTAACAATGTCGCAGTTAATAATATTTTTTAAAGCATTTGCATAATTGCCGTTATCATTTGTGTTATCAACAACATAAATATGATCGGTTGTAATATTTTTTTGCAATGCATTAAAGAAATCAATATCACAATATCGTTTAACTTTATTTGTATAAACAGCCACAAATACATTTGATTTATCCATTATTTATCTGCTTTTCAAACCATTGATATAATCGCATTACCATTTCAAACTTACAAGCTCCGCACCATACTGATACGATAAAATTAGGATCTAAATAGGTCCTATAAATATGCTCGTACATTTTTAAATCATCTATTTCAAGATTTCTTATATATCCGTTTTTAGCACATTCATAGTTATTTATGTTAGCAATAAGCCATTCCCTATGTTCTTGTTTTATTTCCATAAAGACCACATTAATTTAGTTATGATTGGTGCTAAGAATCCAGCTATAAACATCATTGACGTTATGTTCTGGATTAATTCAGGCAGGAAATAGTGTATTGGCGCAAGCCAGGCAGCCAAGCAACTTCCACAATTAAAGGGCTTGAAATTAATCCCCCATTTATGTTGTAGGTTATGAATCTCAATAAAAAATAATGATGCACAGATAGCAGTTATAATTGATAAAATCATTTTCTAATATTTATTTTCATTTGTTTTTTGGTTTTATTTATCGTCCGTATGATTGACATATAAGGAATGCCTGTCTTACGGCTTAATTCTTTAGCGTTCTTTTTAAAGTCAATAGCATATAATTTTAAAATCTCTTTGTTATACCAATGCAGCCCGTCCATATTTGCTTCTAATTTCTCAAAGATACTCTTATCGTAATCATCTGAAACAAAATCCTGATCCACAAACTCCGTGTAATTCCTGTAATTCTTATAAAAAGTACTTCGGTCGCTTTTAATCATATTGAGCATAATCCTAACTATATAAAATTTTAACTCATTCCTTTCAAACAAACCTACTAACTTTTCATCTTCCATTTCGCAAAGAACTAAAAAAACTTCTGCCTTTAAATCGTATCGCAATTCCTCTGGATGCATCTTGTCAAATGCTTCGTTGACCTCTTTTGAAGTCCAATACTGCGCTAAAATTTCATTTTTGACCATTCAACTAATGCGGGTTTGCTTTCTATTTCAGTACAAATATAAACTATTCCGCCACATTCATAAATATCTTTTAATCGTTCCCTTTGTTCCAGGCTTAATTTATCCCCTATTTTTTTGACTTCAATAGCTGCATAAATACCCTTATCGTTATAACCTTGCAGATCAGCCCATCCCTTTTGTATCGTTCCTTTACGCTTTCCATAAGGTATGTTGTTTACTCTGTTAAGTCTAAATCCAAGTGTTTCAAGATATTTCTTTGCCCACTTAGTTAGGTCGTTTGCAGATATGTCCATCGTTGTGGGATAAAATTTGTTTGAAACATATTTATTTGTTTTGGTATGTTTTAAAATAATGTTTTATTGCCCACCCAATAAATCTTCTTAAAACCTCTCTTTGTTTTTTCTTGGTTTCATTAAAAAAGCTACCATTAACTTTTATAGCTTCATCTCTTTTTATCTCAACGACTTCAAATGTTGTAGTATATTGTAGGCAATTATGACACTGCAATCTTTCAGGTACTTTATATTCTTTATATTCTTCTTCTAATTGAATATAGTTAACCTCAACTACTCCTGACCATTTGGTATTACATATATCGCAATTTGCTTTACATACTATATATCCTATTCCTGATTCCATAATTTATTTATTTTTTTTTAAAGATATGGTTACGTATATATACGGATAAATACGGTTATTTTAAATTTTCAAGTATTTTAATTAAATCTATTCTATTGTAAGAATATGGCTTAATTTTTATAGATTTATTATTGTTTAAAATATTATTTATAAATTCGCTTAATTCTGCATAATCTTTATTACCTCTAAATGAGTTACATTCAAAACAAGCATAAATTAAATTATGTAAATTATTTTTACCACCTTTAGATTTAGGTATAATATGCTCTTTTGTTCTTTTAAGTTTTTCATTAAATAATCTTTCGCAATAACAACATCTTGTGCTATTAAAGTTAATTGACATAGGTTATTGGTTTTCAGCTTTGGTTAGCCATTCATTAAATCTTTCATAAACATTATGTATGTCATCTATTTCTTCATCTTTCCAATAGAATTTTCCATTGCTTATTTTCATTACAGGTTTAACCTCTTTTATTAAACTAAAATAGATAGTATTTTCAGGAACAAAATCTAATCTTTTTTCTTCTTTGTTCATAGGTTATTTGTTTTGGTTAAAAGTCATATGTTTCATCATAATGTTGTTCTGGTATATAAGTACCATCAACTTTCTGCATTGAACCATCAGTTCTACTATAAATTTCTTTATATATTTTAGGATAATTATTACCTGGATAACTATTATATGTTGGTTCACATCTATAAATTACTTCAATTCTATCTTCAAATATATCAGTCTTTACTATTTTGCCTAATCCATAAGCATTATATGTGAATGTACCTGTAGTTGTAGTTTGTGTCATGTGTTATTTGTTTTTGTTAGGTTGTTTTTAGCTATTTCAATTAATTTTTTAAGACAAGCAAGTTCTGCTTCTTCGTAGGTTTTAAAGTGTCTATAAACTACTTCTTGTCCTTTAATTAACGAGTCATAGTATTCTTCATTGTCTGCCATGCTAGTTCTAAACATTACACAAGACTTAAGATTATGCTTCTCTCTAAACCATCTAAATACTTGTTGATATAGTGGTGCGGTACACATTTTATATCTATCCTTGTTATCATTAGCAGTAAACATCCAATGATTATTAGCGTAATGGTCAAATTCTATATAGTATACATTAATACCTTTTGTCCAATAAGCTAAACATTCTTCATTAAAACCTAATTCTTTAAGTTCTAATGCTTGTTCATAAGGGATAAATTCTTTGTTCATAGGTTATTTTTTTTTGGTTTAAGGTGTAAAAATACTTTAGTTTAATTAAAAATCTTAAGTATAAATACTAATTTTTATATTAGAATTATATTTCTAATTTGGTTTAATTATTGTTTATATTTAATTAAATAATGCATTATTAGAATTATATTTCTATTTTTTTTCATAATTTGTATTTAATCAGTAAATCGTAAAATTGTTTTTTAAAGGTAAGCCTATTTGTGTTATCAATAGCATCTTTTCTTGTTGGATAGCAGTCAAAAAAGTTAACAGTATAACAATATTTGACGCTTTCGAAATGAGTATATTTAACTTGATAAACTTTCAAAATATTTAACCAAAGCCAATTTTTTACATTGTAATTCAATAAAATCCTCACTTCTAATTTCCTGACTAAACTTCTTTGCGTCTAAAGGATGCATTTTATTTAGCCTGTATAAGTTATCTTCCCTAACTACTCTTATTGTTTCTAATATCTGATCCTTTGTAAAGGTTAACTTGCCTTGTTTTAAAAGGATTTTGAAAACTTTGTCAGCATTAAATACCCTATTAAAATCCTGACGCTTGCCATTTAACCAATCCTCTTTTGTAAAATCAACTATTTCCTGCTCTGTTAATTGTTTTACGGGTTGCTCTGGTGGCGGTGGGATATTCTTACGCACTTGATTAGCTTTTGATTTATAGGCATTCATTATTCCAGATATGTACTTAGGGCTAAACTTTTCGTAATGCTCAATATTGCAATCAAATTTACCTTGAACTGCCATTTTAAAAGCTATGCGCATTTCTTGTATTGTAAAAAAAGGATATGTGGATCGTATAAAATCCTCAATTACTTCCAATTCAATCGTATCTGGAAGTCGCGTTAACCCGATTAAAGTAAAAATATAAGCTAAATTTTCCCGAAGCGTTACAGGACTGATAAGGTTTAACTTATCCCCTTTAAAGGCTTCTATAATTGGCAGATCTTCTTTAGCGATTAATCCACTTTGCAAGGTCGTCCATTCGTTTGCGACTTGAAGCGGTTGCGTCAGTATCTTTTGAATTTCCATATTTATTTTTATTTTGTAGCCAGGTATTTACTCGGCGTTTAATATCAAAAAACTTTTCTAATTCATAACGTAATTTACCATTTTTATTTGGTTCCGTCCAATACATTACAAAGTTATCGTATTCATCCCCTAATTCACTTTTAAAAGTTTGTATATCTTCTATTAAATTTATATTTCCTTTTATTTCCTTTCCTTTCCTTTCCTTTGCATTACCCTCCCCAATAGCCCCCCCAATAGCCCCCCCATTTTTCCATCTATTATTAGCACCTGATTTTCCGCTTTGGCTTAATTTTAGCCTTAGTTCTAAATGTTCCTGTAATCTATGCGACCAGAACTCCCCTGATTCAATGGTAAACAAATCAAAGTTCATTAGTACGCCGTTTACTTTGACATCCGTGCAATGCATTTGCATAGCTAATACAGGAATAAGCTCTAAGGGTAATTTGCCACCTGCGTTCGCTAATTGCTCAATAAGATACCAATAAATCCCGTATCCTTCCATACCTAATTGATGCCTAAGAAAAAGTATCTTAGTATCATTTGCCGCATTATAATCGTGGCTAAAATAATATGTACTACTTTTCATGAATAAAAATGCCCGCAGATTTGCAGGTAATTGCAGTACCTACGCCTCTTTGGGCAATATCTTTTTTAAAAGGATTCTGCAATAATCCTATTTTTTTACAAATTTACTAAAATTTTCAATCTCTTTCTCAATTTCATCAACTTTTTCTTTATACCATTTTTCGGTAAACATTAAATTTTCAGCCGTTTTTATGTTATAAATAACAGTTGTATGATCCCCAACTCCGATATGCTTAGCTATTTCATTAAGGGATAATTGAGTATATTTTTTTAGTATATAAGCCGCAGCTTTGCGTCCGAAAATAACGCTTTGCCTTCTGTTCTTAATCTGGATGCTTGTATCAAATACGTCCTCAACTAATTCAACTAATCTATGCGGCAAGATAGTTGTAGGAACTGATCCTATTGCAATATCATTTGTTATCAAATTAGCTTTTACTAATTCTTTATGAAACATCCGTAAACTTTGCAACTGATCTTTATAGCATTGTACTATATTGTTATACTCCATAATTATAATTCTAAATCATCATTAGCTAATTTTGTTTCAGTAGGCGCAACGTAATTATCTTCATAGATCTTATAATCAGGCTGCGCGGGTTTATCCTTATAAGAATTAACCCACATATTATAACGCTGACCATTGATTGAAAACTTAATTACTTCTTTGCCGTCTTTGGTTTGGTTTTTCCAGGCACCGATTGATTCTTTTTTTTCTGACATTTTATATTTGGTTTGTGGATTCCTCTGAATCCTGATTTAAAAATACTGCTTTAATTTCTGAATGTTTTTCCCAATAGTTTACAAAGGTAATCAATCGGTCGTATGCTTCCTTGTTATACCAGGCATAATGATAAATTTTTGCTAAAAGCATCTGCCTTTCCATAGGTAAAAGATTCTGCATACCTATTTCTAAGTCTTGATAATTTTCCTGCATATTATTTGTTTTGGTTTTATAAATTAGTATTTTATTCTAAATAAATTTGGGTAATTTGTAAAGGTTTTTTTTGCTATTCTATCATATCCAGAACCTTTAAACCATACAAAAGAATCAGATACTTTATATATTATTGAGAGCACCTATTGTAGAAGATAGAAGTTCTTGGAGATCACCTATTGTAGAAGATAGAAGTTCTTGTTTCCTCATGAGTGTCTCAAATTGATTTTCTATTTTATCTCTATCTGAATTACTTTTTAACATGTTAAGCAATTTATCCAACTCCATATCTCTTTTTGGTGTTAATAAATCAATTTTTTCCTTGTAACGTAGTTCGAGTATTTGATTTATTTGTTCTTCTGAATATAGTTTCATAGGTTATTTGTTTTGGTTATAGGTTTTCTATTTCTTTTTTAACTTGTTCCCAAAAATAAACACCTGAAATATTTATAGTTGTTGTATAAAATGAGTCATTTAGTATTTCATCTACTGCCATTAATGCACATTTTTTAGCTAAATCAAAATCAATAGTCATTTTATCTAAAGGGATAATACGATAAAATTTATTTACTAATTCTAGTGCTTTTTCTTTTGGTGTCATAGGTTATTTGTTTTGGTTTAATAATATGATTCTATAGGCCTTGTAGTATTGCTCATTCGTAGTAAAGGCACTTATCTTTATAGCCTGTTTACTTTTAACGCTTTCGTCCCAGATAGTATTTTCTAAAAGAGCAATTAACTTCATACGTTTTTCCTCGCCTATTTCGTCTTTATGGTCATTTGTGGCATCCGCATCTTTTGTATCATCTATTGCAAATAAGCCATTCAATGCGTATTTACGGGCGTATGAACTCGCTGATCCTGTAATCTGCGCAGCGTCCATTCCTTTCTTTACTTCCTCCTCGCGCGCCCAACCCTTTGAACTGATAGTATTATCTGTATCATCTAAAAGTGTTGCGGTTGCTTGAACATAAATCCTATCGCCTACTTGTAATACTTCGTCTGTAATTACTAATGCAGTCCCATACTTAAATAAAATAGGTTTTACTGCTTCAATAATATCCTCTGCATTTCGGTACTTATATTTACCAAATGCATTAAATTGTCCTTTTGGTGCTTTTAATTCAGCTTGAATTTTTACTAAGTTCATATTGGTTTTTTTTTGGTTTAATACATATCCCCGTATTCCTCAAATTTTTCTGTCCATTCAGACATAGGGGTAAAAGGTATTGATGGAAATGGGTTTTTAGGTTGCTGCAATAAATGTGGATAGTAAACTGCTTTGAAATCCTTTAATGTCTTACGGGCATTTTTAAGTAATTCATATCTGTCTCTTGCATTACCTTTATTACTTATATCAAAAAGCCATTCATAATAACTAACCTTATCCCTTAAATTTGAAAGTTGAAGTAATGTATTCATTGGTTAATCTTTATTTTCTAAAAATTTTTCTTCAAGTACTTGGGTAGTCGGTATTATACATCCGCCCTGTGCTAATATTAAAAACTTTTCGTAGGCTTCATCCTTGTCATAGCTACCAGAATCAGATACAAAATAGCCGTCCTCTTTTGTGTAAAAATAAGGAACATCAGGTTTGTTGTATTTCGTTTCCGAAATAAATTCAAATTTTTTCATAGTATTTATGCCGTATGGTTTTATTACGACAGGACAAATATACATCTTTTATCCATATTATGTACACTTTATTAATTTATTTTGCAAAAAAAAGCCACTTTTTTAAGCGGCAATACATTATATATAATTATTTATTTATATATCTTCCTCAACATCAAAGATTTCAGCGTGCATTTCCCCGATAACGTTTGCAATAATATCCAGAGATTGCCTTCTTATTGTCTTGATCCTGTTAGCTTCCATTTTAGAAACTAAAGTCAAGTCAATATCTTCAACGGCTGAAATAGCATAATAGGCGCAGCTAATCAAATCACTTCGCGTGGTCGTTTCAGCATCTTCCCATTCTATTTCCTCGCTTACTTCTTGTTTTTCGTCTGACATTATAAATCTTTTAAAATTATTTCATCAGGTCGTTCTATTTCTTTAAACTCCATTTTATTGCCACCACGAATCTTTGCTAAAATTTGTCTTATATCTTTTTCAATATCAAACAATTCTTGTAGTTTTTTAGAAAAATAATCTTCTTGTTGGGATAGTGTCCATTTGTTAAATCCTTTAGGCATTTTCATTATTTATCAGTTTTAGAATGAAATTTATTACAAGTTTTACACTTATATTGAATCCTGGTTAATCCTGTTGCAGTTACTACTTTATTATTCTTAATTAAATCATCTGATCCACATTCAGGGCAGCTTCCCCTGTCTTCGCCAAAGATAACTCCGTAATGCGTTTTAGGCTCTATATGTGCGCTTAAAAGTTTAAAAACTTTTTCAAGTAATACCACATCTTTTTTGCAGTACTTAATCATTGCCTCCATAGCCGACTTATCCTTATGCAATAGAATGTTTTTCCAAAGGCTATATTCTGTTTTAATCTTCTGTCCTATGCCTAAAAAATCCGCTATATAATTAAGCCTATTTGAATTAAATCTAAACTTCTGCCTGGCTACCTTTAAAGTGTCAATAGTTGTATATTTTGGGAACATTTGGATATTGTGAAACAGGCACCTTGTCCTGATCCAAGCCAAATCAAATTTATCCCCGTTATGTCCAACCATTTCAGTAGCCACATTTGCAACCTCAATAAACTGCTCAAGCATACGTTTGTCATTCTGCTTCGCATCCCATTGTAAAGCATAAACTTCCTTTTCATCTTCCCACTTATAACAGATACAAATGATTGCACGTTCTTGAATTATGTTTGAATAATCTATGTTTTTTTTATATCCTGCCTCCCAAAATAAGCCGATGTTAGGACTTGTCTCAATATCAAAGAAAAGCCTTCTGCGTTTTGTTTTAAGCATTATATTTGTTTGTAGTGTGTAATTCCGTTTATTTTAGTTGCTTTTAAAATCTGCCTTCTGTGTCTATCTGAATAAGAAACGTGGACCCAAAAAGGGTTTAATATATTGCCAAACTCCCAGATTAATTGATCAAAAGGAAGTTTATCTTTTATAAAGTTAAAAATATCTGCATTAGTAACATTGTAGGTAGTGCTATCCATATCAATATCAATGGCTTGTCCTAATGAGTGCTGCGATGTATTAGATCCCCCAATTTTGGCATTTAATTCCTTTGACCTATATCCGCTTGAAATTAATATTGGGCATCTAAAATTGGCTCTAATAGGCTCAAATATATTATCTGCTAATAGTTTTAAATTAGCAATATGTTCAGGTGGCGGCATATTAGTAATGCCGTTACGCTTTGCTGATTCACTACGGATCAACTCCGCTAATGTAAGGTGTTCAGAAACGACCATACAAATCTTTTAATTAATATGAATCCAATTAAAATGCCTAATAAGCCCCAAAATCGCCACTTCCATTTGTTGCCTACCTCTTTATTGATTTGTGCATTAACCTTGTAATATCGCATAGAATCAAGCACAATGCCTAATCTTCGTGTATCTACAATATATCCTGTATGTATTTTATGAACTGTAACTGTTTTAACTATTGTTTTAGGCTCCTCTTTAATAGTTATGTATTCAACCCCATTAATATTAATTGTGTCTCTTTTGTAGTTAATAATGGTATCAACAAGTAATGTAGTGTCATTCTTTGTAATTATGGTTGTATCATTGGCGCAAGGTCTTGTTTTTTCTAATTCCCTAAATACTCTTTCGCTACTTTCTACATTATTTAAAACCCTACGTTCTGCCTTCATTACAGGGTTGCAGCCAAATGTAATGAGTAAAAGTAAGCATATCAAATATACCGCAAAAACCTTTGTTTTATTTCCCATAACGCTTGTCATTTGGATTAAGATAGTTTATAATTATAGGCAAAATTGAGATAACTCCTGCACTTAAACACTCTTCTAATGTTACTAAATAAATATTTCCTTTAGCAATAATCATAGTAAGGACTGCTGAAAGGAATACTTTTACCCAACTTCCGTAAATCGTATTTAAAAATTTCATCATTTTTTTACTCTTTTAGTGGCGTTATAATAGTAACGGATCGCCATAATACCAGAAAAGATAGCGACCAAACCCGCTATTAATGTAACGAATGGTTGCACTTGGGTAATGGTAATTGTAGCCGCAGTCATAGAAACGGCGGTATTCGCAAGGGCTTGGCTGCTATCTTGTGTCATTTTTAATCTCCTGCTTTATCATCTTTAGGCTTTTGCTCTTGTTCAAGCTGACCAAAGAAAGTTAATAATGGTAATCCGAACTCGGTTGGGATCTTGTTAATAAATGCTTTTAAGTCATTTAATTGCTGCTCGTTTAACGTAATCATAGTTTTATTTTAAAATTAATAATATTATCAAAATTAATACTTTTATCAATGCCGAAGCATATTCAGGTTTTATTTTTATAAATTCAGCCACCTTTTTAATAAATCTATCTGTTTGCGCCGTTTTACCAACATAAAAGGCAGGTCTTTTTAAGACGATAATATTGCAAAGAATGTCAAAGCCAAACCAAAAAGCAGTTGCAAATAAAAACATTGACCAAAAACCATAAAGCGACCAAACTAAAACATAAACTGATAAATGGTTTATACCCTTCCAAATATGCCATTTTTTATTGTGTTCGTAAGCATTATGCGAATCGGTTGCATAAAGGTCACGTTCTAAAAATTGGTGATTTTGGTATAAAACCCAACTAATTAAGTGAACTAAAAATACTATGGTTAAAAATATTGTCATTATTTTATTTTAATCATTTGTTGTTTTAGCTGATAAATAATAGGTAGTTCCATCAATTTCTATCTCAATAGTTCTATTTGGTGATGTTGGTGAAACTGTTGCTGCTGCACCTATTTTAAATGGTTTTGCAGTTCCACCTGATGGCGCACCTGTTGTTACACTACTTGAGAATGTAGCAGCTCCTGTGGATGCTATTGTAAATGCTGGTGTAGTTCCTATTTTATAACTATAATCCGATGCTCTATGTTCTTCAGTTGTATAAACAGAACCATTATAGTTTTGAAGCAAGTTTAATCCAGCAGAAAATCCACCATAGATGTAAAATTTTGAATTACCACTTGCAGATGTACCAAATATTGTTGTACCCGCTATATTAACATCGCCACCAATACCAACACCACCAGTAACTACCAATGCTCCATTTGCAGTAGTTGTTGAAGCAGTTGAACTTGTAATACTTGTTACTCCACTAAACGTAGCACTTGTACCACTTAAAGCACCTGTTAAAGTACCACCAGTTAAAGGTAGGTAAGAACCTAAATCACTTGTCAATGCTAAAGTACCATTTGCAGCAGGGAATGTGTAAGTGTAACTTGTTGATTGAAATATTAAAGAACCTCCGCCACCTGCACCTAAACTTATATTTATACCACTTGTCCCTGAACCTATTCCTAAATATCCACTTGTAGTTGGAGTAAAACCATTTTTTAATAATAATCCTGTATCAAAACTCTTTAACCCACTAAATATCTGCGTTCCTTCTAAAAGTGCTAAAGTACCACTTGCAGCAGGGAAGGTGTATACATAACTTGCTCCCATTTGA
>JBMOFB010000021.1:0-19609 GCA_049314475.1 Sediminibacterium sp. | reverse complement strand
GTATCAGATTTTTTTAATAAACTACTTGTGTCATTAATATTCAATTTGAAGTCTATTCTATTAGATAAAGTAGCGGTGTCTGACTTTCTAAGCAAGATTGCTGTATCGTTAATATTTAACTTTAAATTGATTCGGTCATATAAATTAGTAGTATCTGATTTTCTAAATAAGCTACTTGTATCTGCTATATTTAATTTTAAATTAATTCGGTTAGATAAAGAAGCGGTGTCTGACTTTCTAAATAAGATTGCTGTGTCGTTAATATTTAACTTTAAATTGATTCGGTCATATAAATTAGTGGTGTCTGATTTTCTAAATAAGCTACTTGTATCAGCACTGTTTAATTTTAAATTGATTCGGTTATATAAATTAGTGGTGTCTGATTTTCTAAGTAAGCTACTTGTATCAGCACTATTTAATTTTATGTTAATTCGGTTATATAAATTAGTGGTGTCTGATTTTCTAAGTAAGCTACTTGTATCAGCACTGTTTAATTTTATGTTAATTCGGTTATATAAACTAGTGGTGTCTGATTTTCTAAATAAACTACTTGTATCAACAGTATTTAATTTTGAATTAATTCGATAAGATAAATTAGTAGTATCAATAGTAGATGTAGTAGTTGAAAATTTAAAACTTGCAAGCTGCGTTGGAGTAACATAAGCCTTGGTACTATCTACTATATTAAGTTTTTGATCTAATGCTGATTGAGTTGAATTGCTAATTGGCTTAGATGAATCTGCCGTATTGTTAACTTTATCCAATGCAAGATTCGATTTTAAAGTAGTCAAGCTATTTGAACCAGTACCCCCCCGGGCGACTGGAACAATGCCTGATATATTTTCTGCGAGCACACTGTTTGCAAACTTTGCATAAGCAACATATTGAAACTGTGTGGTTCCCATAGTAATAAAATTATTTCCTGCAGCTGGGTCAAGCTCTATCTTTAAAAACTTTGGACTAAGTTTCCAATCAATATCCGAAAATTTTCCTAGTGTACTAATTGTTAAAGAATCTCCTATCACTGCTGTAAACAAACCTTGTGCATTGGTTGTAACTTTTCTAACTTCAACATATTCAGTTAATCCTGTAGCACTTCCTTGTAGAATACTTAATTTTAAAGTGATGTCTTGAGAAGCAATGACTGCATTACTCGCTGTTCTTGCTACACCCTGAAAATTTAAACCTGTTTGTGCATTTAAATTGGTCAAGAATGAAACAAAAATGAGTGCCATTAAAAATTGAGTCAATGCTTTATATTTTTTCATAGAAATTCTTATCTTAATTCTTAAATATTTATAATTTAATTATTTTATATACTCCTGTTCTAGCCTTTCCATTGGTTGGTTTAAAATATACTTTCATATAAAATATTCCAGAAGGCAACTTTTCTAAAACAAAATCTTTTTCATAGCTCTTATATATAGTGATTGGTTGTTGGTTCAACACATTAGCAGATTTACTATCAACTAATTGAAATGTTATATTACCTGGTTCATTAAATGTTGCTTTTATATGAATTAAATTAAATGTTGGATTAGGACCAATAGTTATTTGATCACCAAAAATGGATGATCCTAATTCATTAAGCCCAGTCAGAGTGCTAGATGTAGGCTGTAATACACCTGTATTTAAGGTAAATCCATTACTTATAAAATTTGCAACAGATACAGACTCGCCTATACTCCACTCACCTATATTATTAAATCCACCGCCATTGTTCAAGGTATATAAGCTAATTGATTGTGCACTAGTTTTACTTGCTATAAAAAAAGTGAGCAAGAGTATTATATTAAGCGTGTTTACAAACCTCATATAATTCAATTAAGTTATTAGTATTTGTTTTTTTAAATATTAATTTTTTGAAAGTAGATACCGTATTGCATTTTATATTTAATACTTCGGCTATTTTATTAGTGCTATTGCCAGCTAATAATAAATTGCATACTTCTGTTTCTCTTACAGATAATTTTACAGGCTCTTCACTCATATTAATTATTCAAATTCATGAGTTGTTTCACCGAAGGCATTAGCACAATACGAATGCGCCTATTATTTGAACGGCCTGCTTTTGTATTGTTATCATCCATAGGTAAATACTCGCTTCGTCCTGCAGCAATCATTCTTTTTGGATCAATCTTATATTTTGTTTGTAAAATCTTAGCCACCGCTGCTGCACGGTTTACGCTTAAATTCCAGTTGTCTATATTATTTGCCTTAAAGCCTTTGTTATCGGTATGTCCTTCAATTAAAAAATTCAAATTTGGCTGCGCTTCTAATAGTCTTGCAATACCCCCTAACATTTCAATTGATTTTTTTGAAACCGTGGAACTTCCACTAGCAAAAACGATATTGGATGGAATATCTATAAATACATAGCCTTTATTTAATTTAATATCTATGTCAGCTACTGAATATTTTTTTACCTCGGCTTTGAAGCTTTCTAACCAAGCATTGCCTGCTTCATTAGGAGTACTAGCAGATTTAATACCCGCTAATTCGGATGTACTTAATAAAGAATAGCCAAGTATTTGATTTAAAAAAACATCTCCCTGTGTTTGTGCTGGAATGGCTGCCACTATGCTACGATAGTAACTAATACTGTCTTTTAAAGTATTAATATTTCCTTTTAAACTGCTAAGGCTATTACTAAAAGTAGTGAGTGTGTCTTTTAGTTTATTATTTAAACTATCGTACCTGCTACTAAGCTTACTATTAGCGTCTAATGACTCCGATAGCTTTCCAGGAGGAATGCAAGCAGCAAGAGAGAGGATGACCGTAAAGTAGGTAATGTATTTTTTCATAAATATTTTTTAGAAAGAGCGGATTGGTCTTACACTATTACCTTGATAATTTTTTGTCATACCCACGAACAAGCCGGTAGAAAAATCTAGATAATACGCATCTCTTGTGGCATAATCATTTGAACTCCAATAATTACCACTTACCCACCCAATTACACTTTTTTGCAAGTAAAGTAAGTTTAATTCATATTTACTTGGTAGGTACCAATCTCCATAATTGCCACCTTGATAAGTTAAGCATACGTAAGCGGCGTATAATGTATAATCACTTTTAAAAATATTATCAGATGTTTTAATATTTTGAATTATTCTTTCCGTATTATTCCTGCCAGCTCCAATCCCATCTCGCAGCGGATAAATAGTTGAACTAACAAGTGTCCCGTCAGCTCCCCAAAATTTACCTGTTAAATTATCTGTGGCTGCAATCAAACCATGCGCACCTCCATCCCATACATAAAACACAATTCCCCCACCATATACTTCTCCGATAGCATGCGTGCCACCGCCACTGCTAGCTGGAGTAGTCCAAGCTGCCGTTCCAGTTGAATTAATACTAAGTAATTGCCCTGCTGTTGAATTATGTGCATTTGGATAAGTGACTGTTCCCGCTGTAAGTGTTCCTGTTGTTTTAACATTGGTTATGGCAGTTGAGCCGGATACAACTCCATCACCTCCTAGTTGAATGGTATTTGCTGCAGTAGTCGTAGCCTTATATCCAATTGCAATTGAATTAGTAAAAGAAGAAGTTGAATATCCTCCAATAGCAACTGCATTTAAACCTGATTGTGAATTAGATCCAATGGCAACAGAATATGCACCTTGACTTAATTGACCAGCAACATCACCAATGGCAACAGCATTTGACCCTTGTGTATATTGAGCAGCGTTAACACCAATAGCGATTGAACTTGCACCTTGTCTATCTGAGCCGGCAACATATCCTAAAGCTACTGTATTAGATCCTTGACTTGTTTGCCCGGCTCCATTACCAATAGCAACAGCTCCTGAGCCTTGTAAAGTCGCCCCAGATGTGGCTCCAATCGCAACTTTTGATGATGCCAATCCCAATACTGATTTTATTCCAGCAATGGTTGTTTGTCCTGTTCCTCCTTGACTAAGCGCAACTGTACCTGAAATTGAACTTGAATTAATATTTAAAGTTGCATTATTTACAAATGCAGTGGTAGCTAATTGTGTTGTACTTATTCCTGCTGCAGCTGTAGGTGCAGTAGGCGTGCCAGTAAATGTTGGTGATATAATTGGCGCTTTTAATTCAATATCAGAACTGTTTGTTAGTATACTAGCAGTGTTAGCAGCAATTGCGCTCGTATTACTTGTAATATTTGCCGTGTTTGAATTAACATTATTTGTAAGTACTAATTCAGCTGCCCTTGCTGTAGTAGCTTCTGCAGCTATTGCTGTAGTATTTGCAGTTATAGCAGTCGTGTTAGTTGCAATATTTGTCCTATTCGTGATAATATCCGCTGTGTTTGCAGTAATGCTTGCCGTATTTGAACTAATGTTTGTAGTATTTGAACTCAAAGTATTTGTAAGCAATAATTCAGCAGCTCTTGCTGTAGTAGCTTCTGAAGCTATTGCTGTAGTATTTGCTGTAATTGCATTTGTATTAGTTGTAATATTTGTCCTATTCGTGATAATATCCGCTGTGTTTGTATTAATAGCAGAGGTGTTTGCAGTTATAGCACTCGTATTAGTTGCAATAGCATTTGCATTTGCAGTTATAGCAGTCGTGTTAGTTGCAATATTTGTCCTATTCGTGATAATATCCGCTGTGTTTGTATTAATAGCAGAGGTGTTTGAAGTAATGCTAGCCGTATTTGAACTAATGTTTGCCGTATTTGAACTAACACTATTTGTAAGAACTAATTCAGCTGCTCTTGCTGTAGTAGCTTCAGCAGTAATAGCAGATGTATTTGTGGCAACAGCATTTGCATTTGCAGTTATAGCAGTCGTGTTGGTTGCAATACCAGAGGTGTTTGAAGTAATGCTAGCCGTATTTGAACTAATGTTTGCCGTATTTGAACTAACACTATTTGTAAGAACTAATTCAGCTGCTCTTGCTGTAGTAGCTTCAGCAGTAATAGCAGATGTATTTGTGGCAACAGCATTTGCATTTGCAGTTATAGCAGTCGTGTTGGTTACAATAGCAGTCGTGTTGGTTGCAATATTTGCCCTATTCGTGATAATATCCGCTGTGTTTGCAGTGATGCTTGAAGTGTTTGAAGCAATATTAGAATTCAAATTACCAATGGATGTAGTATTGGCTGTAATGCTTGCCGTATTAGAACTAATGCTTGCCGTATTTGAACTAACGCTATTTGTAAGTACTAATTCAGCTGCCCTTGCTGTATTAGTTTCCGCAGTTATTGATGAAGTATTTGCAGTAATTGCATTTGTATTAGTTATAATAGCAGATGTGTTTAAAGCGATCGCATTTGTTACATCACTTGAACTTGCTTTTAAATTAATTCTATTGGATAAACTTGAAGTATCTACAGTTGTTCCACTACTAGCACTAGATGTATAATAACTAACTAATTTTGAAGGCGTTACATAACTACTGCTATCTGCAATATTTAACTTAGTAGCTATTTCATTTTTGAGCGGTGTTTGATCAAATAAATTTGCAGCTAATTTTGATGGTGTGACGTATTTTGTACTATCTGCAATATTTAACTTAGTTGCTATTTCATTTTTGAGCGGTGTTTGATCAAATAAATTTGCAGCTAATTTTGATGGCGTGACGTATTTTGTACTATCAGCAATATTTAACTTGGTAGCTATTTCATTTTTGATAGGTGCTTGATCAAATAAATTTGCAGCTAATTTTGATGGCGTTACATAACTACTACTATCTGCAATATTTAACTTTTTTGAAAAAGCAGAATCGGTATATTTTTGTTTGGTATAATTAATAGTATCTACAATATTTAATTTAGTAGCTAATTGGGATCTAAAAAAATTAGAATCTATTGTATAGGCAGCCTTCGCATAAGGTGCTAACATAGTTAGCGTATCAGTAGCCGTTAATTTAGTAGATACATCTGTTGCCAATGACTGAACTGCCATTGCCTTGGCATACACTGCCAACATTTTTGTGGTATCAGTAGCATCTAGCTTATCACTCACTTTAGCCGAACTTGCAGAATAAAATGCAAAAGGAACAGCACCAAAACTAGTAGTTCCTATGTCTACTAATTCTTTAGAATAGTCCCAACTATCACTAGCGCTAAATGGTGTAATGGCAATTTTTAAATTTAAATAAAAGGGGCCCTTAGACCAGTCAATGGTTGTTATACTTGAAGAACTACCTCCTGTTCTTTGTCCATTTCCAATTGTTATATTAAAAACACCCATTGCATCTGTTCTAGTTTTATGTAGTTCAATTAAAACCTTAGTTCCATTCACTGTTGTTTGGATGATACTTGACTCTACATAAATATTTCTATCCTTAGCCGGATTAGAAAAGTTATCTCTAGCCACTGCTTGGAAAAATATACCATTACTATTTTGGGCAATGGACTGACTAGCACTAATGCATAGCAAAAGCGCGATAAGAATTTTTTTTAGTGTAGTAAACTTTTGGATCTTCATATTATAATAGATGTATTTAAAAATTTTATGTGTTATTTCTTAATCAGCTTTAATAAACTTAAAAGCGTCTCTGTATTTTTCTGATTCTATTTGAATAACATAGGTGCCAGCTTGTAGCATACTAAAATCCAAAGGCATGCCTTGAAATAGTTCAAAGCCTGTGGCTTTTCCGCTTGTGATCTTAAAACCATCTGCCCCCCAGATACTAATATTAAATTGGTCATTTAAAGGCGGGGGATTGATGAATTTTATTTTGGTAGTAGTAATCACCGGATTAGGATATAGCTTAATACCTAAACTGTTAAACATAGTTTTGACCTCACAGTTAATTGCAAAATTGCCTGTACCTCTGTCCCCTGTTAATACAGCAGTACCATTTTGTACATTTAAACAAATGGAACTACTTATAAAAGAAATTGCCATGCTATTATTAGAGACATTTTCTATACCACCTACACTACTCATAATAAAAGTCCCAGTTAATAGTTGGGCTTTTAGGCTTTGGGGGAAGGCTAATGCAAATAATAAAAAATTTGCAGGTAGTATAAAATATTTAATAAATCGATTCATTTTTTTTATTTTTTACTTGGTAGTAAAGTATAATTTAGTAGCTGGGCCAGATATAACTTTAGATAAGACCATATTAGACTCGCCCACTGAAATAATATTATAAATAACTTCAAAGGGGTTGCCATTACTAGTTTTTAGTTGCATATGTATTTGAGATTGGCCATTAAGAAGTTCAACTGTGTAAGTACCAGTGATGCCATCGGAGTCTTGAGTAACTCCAGTTTTTAAGTAGGTTATGAAGTAGGTAGATTGTCCTACATATGATTTTAATACCACTGGGGTAGTTGAAGTCAAGCCCTCTGTAATACTATAATCTAGGTACCAATTTTTATTGGTAAGTAAGCTATTCATTACATTAGTGTGAGTAGTAGCTGTTTCTTTATTACAAGAAAATATTGTTAAACTAATAGCGGCTAGTAATACTGTAAATAGAGTTTTCATAATTAATTTTTAGTTTTTGGATATTACTATGTATAGGTTTAGAATAAATCTTTGGTTTTAATGCTCATTCCAATTTCAAAACGGTTCAATTGAACTGGCACTGTTGAACTTGATATATAATTGCCTAATTTATAATGGCCATATAAAATATAATAGCCCTTGTTATCAAATTCAGCACCTAGGTCTAAATTGATAAATGCCCTATTGCCTGCACCATTAATTAGGTTTGCATCACTAATTTTTGAAATTTTATAATCGAAGCTGGGGCCAATGACTGCATAAAACTTATACTTATTCATGTCATTCACTGGCAATAGCTTTTTGTAATGTGCTGCTATACTAATTGTAGTGAATACATTGTCTGCTTTAAAATGGGTGAAATCGTCTATAAAGGGAGAAAGCGTATGAATATTCTTGTAATTAGATCCTGCCGCAATTCTATTTAAGCCAAAGATTAACGCATAACGGTGTTTTTCCTTATAAATGCCATCAATTCTAAAACCACCACTAAAGCCAGAATTATAAGTATTACTATTCACAGTATTGTATAAGTAATTAATAGGTGCTGTTATGGCATTATCATTAATGTTTTGTTTAGAAAAATCTAATGCACCATATAAGGAAACATCATTTCCCACAAAATCAACAAAGGTCTTTGCAATAGATTTTTTTATTTTTCTAAGACGCTCCTGACCAGGATGTAGCAAGAAAGCGCTATCCAGTTGCTTCTTAGTTAAAGTTTGCGCATTCACTTCTTGAGCGAAAAATAAAAAGAAAGAAAAACATATTAATATTTTCTTAAATAAAGGAAGTCGTTTGTTCATGCGTACATATTTAAATGAATAAAATATCTAGATATTATTCTATTCAGGTGCAATATGTAGCTAGAATGAAGAAGCCCCAAATTGGGGCTGTAGAAAATACTCTACACATTGTGTAATTTCATTTACACAACTGTAAATCAATTAGTTAAAACTTATTTATAAACTCAGACGGTGTCATATTATGATACTTATTGAATGTATTGTACATCGTTTTACGACTCTTAAAGCCAGACATTTTAGATAATGCCTCAATTGTGAAAGAATCATGTTTTTTTGACTTAAGAAGATCCGTAAAATATTTGATCCTATTCCTGTTTATCAAATCTGTGAAACTATCGGTAGTCTGTATTTTTAAAAATTCCAAAACCTCATCCTTAGAATGGTTTAGTTTTAAAGCAAAATCGTCAATATTAGCATCTAGTTGTAAATAATATTGGTTTAAATAAAACAGGAAGTCAAAATCTTGGGCATTAATTAAACTTTGATTAGGTGTAAACTTATTAATACTATAAGAGAAATCGGCTTCGTCTATGAATCTAGGCCTAAATAATATAAATACAAGTAAGAGAGAATAAACCATACTATTTAATACTCTTGTATCAGGTTTTACATTAGCAATTTGATACTTATCCAATATAAATGCCGTTACAAGCCATAGTAACATTGATATAACTATGATTAATAAAAAAAATGACCAGTTTCTAATTTTTAAGTGATACAGGTTTTTTTTGTCTATTTTTTTTTGAATTTTGTAAATATTATAAAACATAGAGGCAATCAAAGAACCATTAATGATAAATATATTAAACAGTTGTATAAAATTTAGTTTAACATTCATTACTCCATTCTTAATTGCAATATATTTAAAACCATTGTAGACCATAGTTAGTAAGACGACAGCAAAAAGTATTTCAAAATAAATTACCAATTTTGGGATTTTATTATTTGCTAAAATAAAAAAGATATTCACCAATACAATGAGCCCAAAAATTCGAGCAATGTCTGTATATATTGATACGTTTATGCCAATCTCATCTAAAAAAAACAAAAAAGATCCAAGAGCAATAAAAAATAGAGCAATTTGTAAATGGACTTTAAAAAATGACATTTTTTGATACCCTTTTATATTTTCAAATATTGAAAATATAGCCACTATATATATTGCGAAAAAAATATATCCATACATAGGCTGAAAGGTATAGTATTATTATAAACAATACCATAAACTGAAATTAAAATAGGTTTTCCTAACGTAAACCTTAAACAGAAACAACAAAGGACCCACAATTTAACATAAGTGCTTGTTTTACAATTAGTTTAGTTTTAAAAAACCTAACTCATCCAATTTTAAATGATTTCAGGGGGGGCATCAGACATACTTAAGCAATAGAAAAAGGGAATGTAGAAACACTCCCCGCTTTGACTAACATCTATGATACCCATTTATTTAGGTAATTTACTAACCCAGTTTAAACCAGCCTTCAAATAATTTATCTCCAGATAATTGAAATTCTTTCTTATCAACAACTTCATCATCTATTTTTTTTATTAAAGTGACATACTTTCCTTTCTGTAAAAACTGATTACTTACAAAAACGCTAAATTTAATTTCCCTTGTTTGCTTTAAAAATATTTCTATTAACCACCTATTCCCAACAAATTCTTTAATCCTTGGTCTTCCATTTTCATCAGTGTATTGTACCTGGCCAAATGTTTCAAAACTTATTTCAACAATAAGTTCAACTTTAATTAATGGCAGAGTGTCTATTTTCCTATTACTTGGAAATAGATTATAAAAATCTTTCACAGAAATGGTTCGGGAGGCCATCTTTAATTTTTTACTCGATAGCAAGTTAAAGAAAAAAAATAACTAGAATATTAATTTAATATTATCTAAATGTATTTTTAAGTTTAAATTGAAGCAATTCTATTAAAAAGAAAAAAACATCCAACAAAAACAACAAAGGACCCAAGATTTAAGGGATTTATTCAATAAAGCGGAAATCTAAGGGCATTTTTATCAAATGCTCTATTTTCTAAAAAGTGCTTTATCTGCGTAAAAAGTACCAAAAGGGATTAAGGAAGCTAAAAAAGCCAAAAACATTTTGAGTAAGTTCCAGCGATGTAAAAATGAAACTTGAAGTAGTAAAAAGATATAAAGCACAAAAAAGATTCCGTGAGCCAAGCCAACAATATAATTGGGCTGTGGTATCGAAAATTTATATTTTAAGATCATCGTAAAACCTAAAAGTAAATACGAACAACCTTCAATGAATGCTACAATTCGTAGTCTCCCCAATGCAGTTTTTAATAATTGATTTACCATTATATATAATATGTTTAATTACTACTTTTTAAATACCATGCAGTGCTGCCATGGAAGATTGTCAATATTTTTTTCAAATGTAAAGCCTGCTGCTTTAAATTCTTTAATGGCCTGTGATACACTCATTTTATGAATTTTTTTAATTGGAACAGCTGGATCTTCGGATCTAAACTCTACAAGTACTAATTTACCACCAGGTTTTAATGCCGATAGCATTGATAAAGCCATTTCATAAGGATAAGAAAACTCATGGTATACATCTACTAACAACATCATATCAACGGTTTTTTCTGGTAATGACAGTTTTTGTTCTGTACTCAATACCGGGACTATACTTGACAGTTTTTCTTCCTTGATTCTTTTGATTAAATATGCAATCATTTCTGGCTCAACATCTACTGCAAAAACCTTGCCATTTCCCACTATTTTAGAGAGTAATGCACTGTGGTAACCGCTTCCCGCTCCTATATCAGCAATCACCATACCTGGTTTTACAGCTAAATTTTTTAATAATAGTGAAGTGTTTTCTTCTAAATCTCTTTCATCCCTTTCAAGCCAATCTATTCCATAATGACTCATTACTTGTGCAATTTGTCTGCCCATATACCACTTATTAATACCGTTTGGATCTCCATTCCTTATTTGATAACGATCTTGACCAAAAGAAAACATGGAGAGTAATAAAAAAGTAAAAAGTAAACTATAGGATTTAATTATATGCATAGATGGATTTTGATTTTGTTATATTTAGAAAGCCCTAATGGCACATACACAGAGACTAACTTCTTTATTTTCGCTAAGCTGAATACCTGTCCCAAAATCATGCGCCCATGCAAAATTTGAGGAAATCTCCGAAGAACTCCAATAAAGGTTATCTAAACAATTAACGACTGAATTTTTATTTATAAACATTTTATTTAATTCGTCCTTGCTTGGTAAAAACCAATCTGAATAACCTCCACCCCTGTATGCTTTTGCTAAACCTGATGCATAACTTGATTGCACAAGTCCTTGATTCAAAATAACTGAATTTGTATTTACTAAACCTGATCCAATCGAAGTTGCAGTTGCACCTGTATTACTATAAAACCCATTATACCATCTAGCTCTATAAATTTCAGTTGCTACAATTAATCCGTGTGGGATACTAGCTTCATACCCTGGATCACTAGGTTGTAGCATATAAATCAATATTCCTCCGTTCAATTTTTCACCAATTTTTGTTACAACACATTTAAGCCTCTCTGCATTTAATTTAGTAGGTTCTAAAATACCCAGTCTAATGGAATCACATCCCGTAATTGATATGCAGGATATCAGACGAATGGAATCTATTTTTGTTTTTAAAAGCCCATTTTTTATGGAATCGCATGAACTAAGTTTAGATATTTCCAATGTCTTAGGGGTTTCCATTGCTTTATTAGAACAGGCCAAAAAAAATAAAATAGAAAATATTAATATAAATAGTTGCTTCATGTTTTAAAATAAAAAAATCATAATTCTGTGAAGATATTCAACTTTACAATTACTAAATCTTATCAAACAAAAAAGTATTAACAACACTAGAAAAATCAGCATTGAAGGTTGGTGTTTTCGGTAAGAAATGACAAAAACCTCACTCAGAAAAAGAAAAGAATCTATGATTTAACGTAAGTTATTGAATTTTATTAAGTTATGTTTTCACAAAACCGAAATCGACCGATTTGGACCGACTTTAGGGGGTGGTTTAGGCACGCAGAGGTTTGGATAAAATTTTGCTTTGTTTTTATAACATTTTTTTATTCATTCACTTGTCGTAAAATATTTTATTTAATTAAGATCTCTTTCAAGTTTTTGATTTTAATTTTTTTGATAGCTGACTCAATAGATTTTTCAGGTTCTATGATATTATATTCACCCCAAAAATTAATGTCTGCAGAGTTGGTAATTCTATCAGACATGATTACGTAGGGGCTCAATATTTGAGTGTTTGTTTGAGCTTGACTGTCTTGATTTTTCCAATTAGTATTAACCAATTCAAAAGTAGTATTATAGGTAGTATTAAATATCCATTTATCCCAATTTAATTTAAATGTAATATCTGCACGAGAATAAGAAAAAATCCATTTATTATTTTGTTGTCTGTAATCAACCTGATAGTCAACTTCTGTTGGGTAAAGAACAAGACCTTTTGGTTTTTTTCGTGTAAAAATTAGTCCTGCTTTGATTCTATTTTCAACATTAAGTTTAAAGGTTGCACTTATGATAGCTAAACTTTTTGAATCGATAAATAATTTTCCGCTATATAATGGATCAGGGTCTTCAAGGGTTGCTTTCTGTTTAAAAGAAATAATCAAGACCTCTTTATCATTAATTTGGGTAATATCCTCAAAGCGAAAATTATACAAATCAAATACATTTTCTGAAAATATATTACTTGGTTCTTTTATTAAATCAATAAATAAGGATGTAAAAAGACCTCCTTCTAATTTAAAGTTTATAGTATCTAATTTAGTATAATCAACATTTTTTCTACCCTTTAAAATATTGACTTGATCTTGTACACCTGATGAAAATGACATTTTCTCAATATTGACAATAGATTCTAAAACAGAGACATAAGTACGTCTTTTTTTTATTGCTTCTCTGTAAAAACCAATCATTTGAATAGTGCTATCTCCATAATTTTTTGAACGATTATTGAGTACATTTGAAAATAATTTATTAGCATCTATCCCATTAACAACTACATCTTTGAGTTGAACATTGATAGGTTCTAGATACAATAAATTTTTTTCTTGCTTCAATTCTTTGATTGAAATAACTTTGTCTTTATAACCTAAAAATGAAATAATAAGACTTGCGTCTTGCCTATCTATAGGAATTTTAATTAAAAAATCTCCTTCACTATTACTGATAGTAGAAATGTTTGATCCAGAAACTGTAATGCTTGCAAAAGTTAATTCATTCTTTTTTTTACTATCCAAAATAGTTCCTTTAAAATATTTAAATGAACTAGAATCAGTATTGATAATAGGATTAATTTGTGCTTCTGATTGTACAATAACAAGGAAAAAGAAAAAAAATAGATAAGATTTCATTTTATTCATACATGTAAAGATTTTATCAAATTAAAATAAATACTCTTTTAAAGTTAATCAATTTATAAGAATATAAAAAAGGACACAAGATTTAACGTAAGTAATTGATTTCATTTAGCGAGAACGGATTGCCGATGCTATGCATTGGCATCTGCTGAATGGTTGCCTCAGGGCTATGAAGATTTTTTGAGAAAATGAATGCGTTGGTTATTAGTTAGTTAAGTTTTCACAAAACCGAAATCGACCGATTTGGACCGATTGCAAGGGGTGGCTTCCTCACGTAGAGGTTACTTCAAAAAATATTTAGCTTTTTACTAATTAGTGACTTAATTGAATTAGAAGTAAATTTGAATTTTATTTAATATCGAATTAAACTAATGACAAATCATTTGCCCTTATCATATAATGACCGCATACTTTTTCACTTGTTGCGGCATTTTTCGATGGTAAATGAAAATGCTATACAATGCTTAATTGACCGCGGATATAGCAAAACATTAATTGATGAAAACTTACAAATTCCGGGTTCTAAATTTCACGAATTTTTTGCTACTGATATAAAATCATTAATACTCCAATGTGAAACTATTAAAGAAAAAAGCGCTTTAAGGCAAAACGGCTACTTGCATATTTCTTATGAATTTGAACCAGTTAAATTTCCAAAAGGAATTGGAACAATAGGAATCATTTCATTGGAGGCATTAAAATCATTAACATCAAGCCAACCTGTTCTAAAAAGAAATAGGGGACATCTATTACTGCATGCAACAGTTTCAAAACTTCCTTCAACAAATTTACTAACCCTTGTTTTAAAAGAGCAACAAAATAGTAATTTTTTAATCACCGCTTTTCCGGGACCTACAGCATTGCCATTGCCTTCAAAAAAATTCAGTGCTGAATTTAATAAAACATGCAAACTTTTTTGGGAGCAACACGTTTTTTTAAGTTTAATGTAATCAATATTACTCCTGAGAATTATTAATTTTTAATTCCAAAAAAAAGAAAAACCTCAAACAGAAAGAATAAACTTTGGAATTCCCAGCTTGGCTTCACTGCGCTGTCATCCAAAACAGTTCGACTTAACCAAAAACCCTTAACTAGCGTTGCGAAGCTTTGAAGGCAGCATTGAAATACAATCTAAACAAATGCGCAAGGACTATTGAGAATTCTACAAATTTGTGAATTTATTCAAAAACCTTAAAATCAATGATTAACTTTGCATAGCTAAGTATTGCATTAGAGATGACATACACCATATCCATTCAGAAAAAAGCTTAATCCAATTTCAATTCAAAATTTTAATATGCAAACTAAAATCAAATACCTTCTAATTACAACCTTTATTTCTATCACGCTGTTATCTGTCGCGCATGAATATTGGATAGCTCCAGTTAAATACAAGGTTAAGTCAAAAGAAGCCTTCTCTGTTAACTGCTATGTTGGGGAAGACTTCAAAGAAGAGGTTTGGGCAAAAAGAAAAGAAAGGACTTTACAGGTTAAAGTATACCATGAAAACAAAATAAATGATATAACGCCAAAATTTGTTGCACAAGATTCTATAAAAATTCCAATGAGCTTAAATGAAGCTGGGAATCATCTAATTGCTATTAGTACTAAGCCTTCCTATATCGAAATGGAAGGGGCAGCATTTAATGACTATTTGAAAGAAGATGGGATGGCTAATATATTATCTTATAGAGAGAAAAATAATTTAAAAGAAAAAAGATCCAGAGAGTATTATCAAAGATGTGCAAAAACACTTTTACAAGTTGATGGCAAAAATGATGAGACGTATAAAATGCATACAGGCATGCAGCTTGAGATTATTCCTCAAAGTAACCCCTATGCAAATGATGCACAAGAATTAAATGTCTATTTTGAATTTAAAGGAAAGCCGCTAGCTAATTACCAAGTAAGAACTTGGTGTAAAAAGAACGGAAAACTAATTGTTAAAGCATTCCACCTAACAGATACCACTGGATTTGTAAAATTACCAATCAAAGAAAAAGGAGAATGGATGATTTCTGTAGTGAAAATGGAATTATATACAGCCACCGATAAAGCTGAATATGAAAGTTATTGGGGGTCATATACTTTTAATAATAATTAGATTTAATAAAATAACACTTTAGTAAGACCAGATTGCCAATGCTGCGCATTGTCATCTCCAGTATGGTTGCCTTACCCTCTCTCGGATTGTCGACTACGTCGACTTCCTCTTTAGTTCGCCTTACCCAAAGCCTTTCAAACAATTCGCGATGCGAATCGTTTGACTTTTTTTAACGCTCATCCGCTCA
Source organism: Sediminibacterium sp. (assembly GCA_049314475.1). GTDB lineage: Bacteria > Bacteroidota > Bacteroidia > Chitinophagales > Chitinophagaceae > Sediminibacterium. The sequence continues at coordinate 3,652 of JBMOFB010000021.1, read as the reverse complement.
ATCAAGCGAGCTTGTTTCGCGGCTTCGCATTAAAAAAGCCTCTCACTTTCGTGAGAGGCTTTGTAGCGAGACCGGGATTTGAACCCGGGACCTCAGGGTTATGAAGATTTTTTGAGAAAATGAAGGCGTTGATTTATAGTGAGTTATATTTTCACAAAACCGAAATCAACCGATTTCAGTCGATTTCAGGGGGTATTTTCCGCACGCAGTAGTGTCAGCTAGGTGTTTTCTTAGTTTTTGCTTAAGTTTAACTATCGTATTACTTTTTAAACATTTATTGAAATAGTACCACAATGATTAAATCATTTTTAAGTGTCTTTATCTCAATTGTTTGTTCAACAATTGTGCATGCACAAACAATAGATCAACTTATTAAAAAATTTGACAAATCAATTGATAGCCTTCATACCATAAATGAATTCAATGGAAATATTCTTCTTGTAAAAAATGGTATAAGGCTTTATGAAAAAAGTATTGGGTTTACAAATAGCAAAGCCAATCAAAGACTAAACTCATCATCCGCATTCAATCTTGCATCTATTTCAAAAACATTCACATCTTCATTGATATTGATGTATGTCCAAGAAGGGAAATTGAAAATAGATGATCAAGTACATTCCTATCTTCCCAGTTTCCCATACAAAGACATCACTATTAGGCATTTATTGAATCATACGCATGGAATGATTGAATATTTTGATTGGATTAATGACACACTTAAAATCAATGATACCATTGGAAATGATCAATTATTAGTCCTTTTATCAAAATATAAACCCGCTTTAAATTCAGTGCCAGGTGAAAAATTCAACTATTGTAATACAGGATATGCTGTATTATCTAAAGTGCTTGAAACAATCAGCGGTGTGCCTTATGCTGCATTGTTAAAATCTAAAATCACAAAGCCGCTGAAACTTGAAAACACCTACGTGCAAACTGTGAAGATGTCTAATTCACCAAAAAACAGGGTTTATGGAATGCAATATAAAGAAGGTCGTTGGAATACATATGACCTTACCACACTAGATGAAGTTGTTGGTGACGGAAATATTTATTCGACCGTGTATGATTTACAAAAATGGGATCAAGCACTAAGGGATGGCAAAGTACTTAAGCCTGAAATTTTAAATGAAGCTTATACACCTTCAGTTTTGATAGAAAAACCAAAAATGGTGTATGGTCTTGGCTGGATCATCAATGAGCCAGGAAAAAAAGTTTCCCATTCAGGAAGTTGGAACGGGTTTAAAAATAATATGGTTCGTGATTTACAAAATGGATACACACTAATTTCATTGAGTAATGGGACATCCGGAATAACTTCTTACAAACTTCTTGATCAATTTGAAAAAGCACTCAGCAATTTGAAACAATAATTTAAAAGTCATTTTTAAAATATAAACTTATATGAAAAAAACAATTTTATTTTTAATGCTATTGCCATTGCTATCCTTGGCCCAGCAATTTACCTCTGAGCCAGTAGAAAATGGTGTTCGAATAAAATTCAATTCTCGTATTATGGGAGAGGAAAGAACAATCTGGGTAAGGGTTCCAGCCTCCTATAATGATGTATCAAGTTCGAATCAAAACTATCCTGTTGTATATGTATTAGATGGCAAGTCGGCATTTTTTCCAGTCACTGGAGTTATAAGTTTTATGAGTGAGAAAGACCATGTGAATTATCAAATTCCTGAAATGATTATTGTAGGTGTGGATACTGAAAATAGATTTCGTGACCTAACACCTAATGCATCAACAAGACAACCTAATGGAGAAGAAGCAAAAACACCAGAACAAAAACTGATGATGCAAGGTAGTGGGGGTGGTGAGCAATTCTTAAAATTCTTGAAGGAAGAAGTATTCACATATATTGAAAAGCAATACAGAACAAACCCATTTAGAATTTATATTGGACATTCTCTTGGAGGTTTAACAGCCACATATACATTTTTAAAACATCCGGAATTGTTCAATGCAACAATATCAATTGACCCTAGTTTATGGTGGGATGGCGCAAAATATGTCAACGAGGCGCCAGCATTACTAAAAAACTTACCTGCTGATAAGATGCGCAAGTATTATGTAAGTGTGATTGATTCTATAAGTTACGGAGGACGTCTTCAATTTCATACAAATGCTATATTTAATGTTGGTAAAGCAATGGCTGCAGTCAATTCAAAAAACCTTCAACACAAAGTAGATTACATTCCCAATACAGATCACTCATCTATACCAATGTTGAGTTGGTACAATGGACTTCTGTTTATTTTTGATGGCTACCATAAAAGTCATTTTGATTATATGAAAGACCCAGACTTAATTGAGTCTCATTTTAAAGAAATTGAGTCTAAAATTGGTCTAAAAATGAACCCGCCACTAGATATTTTTGAAATTCTTGTGCATTATCTTACTTCACCAGATAGGTACCCTGACGCAGTGAAAGCTAGAAAAGTATTGAATATGGCATTGAAATATTATCCTACATCTTCTTACTTTAAAGATAAACTTAAAGCACTTGATACTAAATCATAAGATATGAAGCAATCCCTTTTTATAATTCTACTATTTGTTTACCAATTGGCTGATGCACAAAATACAATTGACAAAGTAAATAAATATCGCGCCCAACATGAGACTGCTATTTTAAAAGAATATTTTAATCTTTTGTCTATTCCCAACTATGCTTTGGATAAAGTCAATATTGATAAGAATGCACTTTTCATTGAAGCCATGTTAAAGAAGAGGGGTATACAAACAAAATTATTAGAATCCAACACCAAAGGGAGTCCAAAAGCTGTATATGGAGAAGTCATTGTGCCTGGTGCAACACAAACAATTATTTTTTACGCGCATTATGACGGACAAGCAGTAAATCCTGAAAAATGGCATCCTAGTGTTAAACCTTATCAACCTGTTTTATTAGATCAATCCATTGAAAAGTCAGGAAAGATCATTGCATTCCCTGCAAGTGGACAGGCATTTAATCCAGAATGGAGAATCTCATGTAGAAGTAGCTCGGATGATAAAGCTGGTGTGATGACCATCATTAATGCATACGATGCATTGGTGAAAACTGGCGTAAAGTTAAATAATAATATAAAATTTTTCTTTGAGGGCGAAGAAGAGATTGGCTCTTTACATCTTGCAGAAATATTGGAAAAACACAAAGACTTATTAAAAGCTGATTTGTGGCTGATTGGAGATGGGCCTGTGCATCAATCAGGTTTACCTATGATCGATTTTGGAGTAAGAGGTGATGTAAATGTGGATCTAACAGTATATGGGCCAAAGCGTCCGCTTCACAGTGGTCATTATGGTAATTGGGCGCCTAATCCTTGTTTAATCATGTCAAAATTACTTGCAAGTATGAAGGACGAGGATGGCAAGGTCAAGATCAAAGGATACTATGATGATGTGATTCCTTTTACAGCATCTGAGAAGCAAGCATTCAGTGCAATTCCTAATGTTGATGCACAAATGAAAAAGGAACTAGGCATTAATAAACCTGAGGGAGGAGGCAGAACACTATTTGAAACTTTCGAATGGCCCTCGCTAAATATCAATGGAATTAAATGTGCAGATGTAGAAGACAATGCAAGCAATGTAATTACGACTGAATCCAAAGCCACACTTGATTTACGCCAAGTACTTGGTA
>JBMOFB010000020.1:0-20225 GCA_049314475.1 Sediminibacterium sp. | reverse complement strand
TTCGAGGGGCTTTTTTGTATTCAATCAGACTAGGCTATTCATTGTTAGCACTATGTTTTTTAGCTTTTGGTTCAATACCCAATGGCTTGTTCTTAGCAAAGTCCACTAATACTGGAGCCGCTACAAAGATAGAAGAGTAGGTACCTGTGATTACACCAATCAACATTGCGAATGCAAAACCTCTTGTTACTTCTCCACCAAAGATGAATAAGATTAAGATGGTCAAGAATACAGTCAATGAAGTCATCACTGTTCTTGATAATGTTTGGTTGATCGCTTTATTAATAATGGTTGCATTGTCTACACCTTTCATTAAATGGCTGTCCTCACGGATACGGTCGTATACAATTACTGTATCATTCATAGAGAAACCAATTACCGTTAGAATAGCAGCAATAAAATGCTGGTCAATCTCTAATGGGAATGGAACAACTTCTCTTAAGAAACTAAATACAATCAAGGTCACAAATACGTCGTGTAACAATGAGAAGATGGTACCTAAAGAATATCTCCAATCACGGAAACGAATAAAGATGTATAAACAAATTGCAATCAAAGCAAATAGGGTTGCCTTAGTGGCACCAGCTTTTAAATCATCAGAGATAGATGGCAATACTTTTTGTTGTTGTTGCTTATATTGCTCATCAAATTCTTTGAAGGTTGTTCCAGCTGGTAATTGCTTAGATAAACCTTTAAACAATAAGGCTTCAACTTCTTGATCTATATTGTTTCCTTGATCTTTAATTTTGTAAGAAGTGGTGATATTGATTTGGTTTTTAGTATCTACCGTCTTAATGATAGGTGCTTCCCCAAATACTGCTTTCAAATCGTTTCTTACTTCTTCAATATTGACAGTTTTGTCAAACTTAACAGTGAAGCTACGTCCACCAGCAAATTCAACACCTTCATCAAAACCATTAAAGAAAGAAGCAATACCACCAATCAAAACAACTACAGATAAGATATAGGCATACTTTCTGAATTCAATGAATTTGAAGTTTGCATTCTTAAATACGCCTCTTGAAACTGCAGTAAAATATTGGAAATGTCTATTCTTACTTGTGTAAATATCAGTGATCAATCTAGAAACTAGGATACCACAGAATAATGATAATAAAATACCAATGATCTGTGTGGTAGCAAATCCTAATACAGGACCTAATCCAAAATAAGCTAAGATAATCGCAGTTAAAAGTGTTGTAACGTGTGCATCCAACACTGGAGACATAGAGCGCTTATAACCATCTGCTACTGCTAATTGATAGCTCTTGCCTTTTGTTAATTCTTCCTTGATTCTTTCAAAAATAATTACGTTGGTATCTACCGCCATACCAATGGTTAATACCAAACCGGCAATACCTGGTGCAGTTAAAGTAAATCCTAAAGCACTTAAGATACCAATTGTAAATAATAAGTTTAAGATCAATGCAATATTCGCAACCCATCCACCAGTGTTAAAGTAAATCAACATCAAGGCAAAAATTACCAAGAATGCAATACCAAATGCCATTGCACCACCTTGGATAGATGCAGCTCCTAATGTAGGACCCACTTGTTGTTCAGCAACAATTTTAGCTGGAGCTGGTAACTTACCACTCTCTAAAATTTGCGCTAAATCTTGTGCAGTCTTCAATGAATAATTACCAGAGATAGAAGAATTACCAGTTGTAATGGCATCATTCACATTTGGTGCAGAATAAACAATATTATCTAACACAATCGCAATTGGTTTACCAACATTCTTTGTGGTCATCTTTGCCCAAATGCTTGTACCAATTTTATCCATATTCATTTTGATGGCCACTTTTCCGCGCTCATCAAAATCTTGCGCAGCGTTAGCAACATGGTCACCTTCTAACTCAGCTAAACCATTTTCCAAAGTTTTGATAGCGTATAAAGCCAACACATCTTTTGCTTTAGGATCTGATTCGTCAGGCTTACCATACATGAATACCAAGTTCGATGGGAACTTTGATTTCACTTCTGGTAATGCTAAATACGCATTTAATACTGCAGAATCTTTTTTCAAAGTATATCCAATCTCAGCAGGGAAAACGTATTGGCCGTTTTTTGCTTGATAAGGTTGAGTAAACTGAACAATTTTTAACAATGGGTTTTTGGCCGCATTTGCTTTTGCAGTATCTATTTTAGCGACTACAGTTGAATCAACGATGCCTGCATTGCTCAATTCAATTGCTTTGTCAGCAGCAATAATTGCATTTTGGAAATCCCTATTTTCAAAAGTGTACACTTCAAAAAACTGAAGGTTCGCAGTCGATTGTAAATAAGAACGTACACGCTCTTTATCAGAAATACCTGCTAATTCGATATTAATAATGCCTTTAGTAGGATCTGGGTTAATAGAAGGAGACGCTAAACCAAATCGGTCAATACGGGTATTTAAAATTCTAAAGGTGTTGTTGAATGCTTGAGTAGACTGTTCTTGTAAATAAGAAATTACAGTCGCATCAGAAGCATCAAATTTTAATTTACCATTGCTTCTTGTAGCGAATAAAGGCGCTAATTTACCTGTTGGGTTAACTACTTTATACTCGTTCGTAAACAAAGTGATCAAATCAGCATTGCTGTTTGCTTTTTTATTTACTGCATTTGCTAATGCGGTATTGAACGCTGGTTCTTTAGAGTAGTTAGCTAAGGATTTGATTAGACCATCTAATCCAACTTCCATGGTTACGCTCATACCACCTTGTAAATCAAGACCTAACATCAATTCCTTTTCCTTAGCAGATGCATACGTGGTTAAGCCAAAGAATAACTTAGTCTCTTTGGTACTGTCTAATAAACGCTTGTAATACACTTTCTTCGCATCAGCTACACTGTCGTTATATAACAATTGTTGGTCTTTATCACCTGGATAAATCTGTTCTGCTTTGGGTAGTTTGTTGACCCAAGCGGTTGCTTTAGCATCCATTGCTTTTTCATGCGTTCTAACGAACCAAGTAAAAGATAATTGGTAAAGACAAATTAAAATAAGCGCAAATGTAAAAAAGCGCACTAATCCTTTGAGTTGCATAGTAGTTTGGTTAACTTTTTTTAGTCGGCAAATATAATGGAAACAAGCCTAAAACTAGCCCTATTTGACCATTATTTTGGGGGGTATTCCTAGTCGATGCTCATTTCAAAATAGAGCGGAGAATTCGCTGGAATGCTTCCATTGGTATTTGGGCCATAAGCCAAAGAGGAGGGGATGACCATCTTGATTTTTCCACCTTTACCAATCAAAGGCACAGCAATCTGCCATCCAACAATTAAGTCCTTTAAAGGGTAGGTAATGGTACCCTTGTCAAATTGGATACCTGTCATCAATTTACCGGTGTAAGTCATTGTTAATGAAGTACATAGATTAGGTTTGGCTGAATCACCAGGGGTAATAATTTGGTATAAAATGCCACTTGGATGTACCGTAAACGTAATACCATTGTTGTTACAAAAAGCCTCCATGAGTGCCCTTTGAGTCGCAGAATTATCATTTGTATATTGGGCTTTTACATTACAAGCAGTGGATTGTTGGTCATTGTTATCTGATTTACTACAAGCCGAAAAAACGGCTATTCCAGCAATCATTAAAAACAAGTTAAAAATGCTTGAATAAATAGTCTTTTGGGTGTTTTTTGTTGTCGATTGGATCATTTTTTATTTTTTAAGTGCTTGATTTCATTAAAACGTTGTTCATTCATTTCCCAGGTAAATTGCTGATAAATCCAGCCAAATCCGACTGAGATGATGATGATGGCAATTAAAATCCAGATAATATTGCCTCTAGAATTAGCCACCATATTAGCTCTTTCATACCAGCCCATTTCTGCTACAACCAAGACCACAATACCCATTAATAAACTCACACTGAACCCTCTCAAAAAAGGTTTGCGTTTATAATGTGGTAGGGTGCGTTCTTTTTCCCAATAGGCATAAAATGCGGCTTCGTCTGGGTGAATCATACACAAATTTATGCATTGGAATCTGTATTCCCTTGCTTTGCCTATATTTAATGTAATTTTTAACGAAAATCAAAAAAATGAAACCATTCATTCAAAAATTTGGTATCACAATTTACCTGCTCATTTTAATGCTGCATTTATTTGCACAATTGCTAGGCTATACAAGTATACAATATGGGTCTAAATTAGTTTTACTCCCTTTGTTGATGCTATTTTTTTATGTGCAACCATTTTTTGCTTCGGCTGCCAACAGCAAGTACCTCATTTTAGTTGGCTTGTTTGGATCCTTCTTAGGGGATGCATTTTTATTGTCGGATGCCTTATTTATTCCTGGGATGATTGCATTTATGACAACACATATTTTTAATATTATATTTTTTAGTAAAATATATAGTTTGAAGCAGCCTAAATCAACAGCATATAAAGTTTCAAGTTCTTTGTTACTCTTCTTTTGTTGGTTTGTTTATTTTCAATTAAAAACTGCCATAGGACCATTGATTTATCCCATATTAGTATATATGGCCCTTATCTGTTTAGCAGCATTAATGGCTATTCATGTATCTAATAATAAGCCTACTAAAATGATTGCCAATTTATTTTGGATACCAGGCATGTTATTTTTTATCGCATCCGATACGGTACTTGCTTTTAATAAATTTTCTTGGTCTACGCAAAGTCCAATAGACAATATAGGTATAGTTACCATGGCCACTTATGGTATTGCACAATTGTTATTGGTAAAAGGATTTCAATTGTATTTTGCTAAAGAAGAACAATCAGTTTAATCAATAAAAAAAGTCCTCCAATTGCTTGGAGGACTTTTTTTTATACTTCCCTTAAAGTGACTAGTAACCCATACCACCCATATCAGGAGCGCCACCACCATGTGGAGCAGCTTCTGGTTTTGGCTTGTCAGCAATCACACACTCTGTTGTTAACAACATAGAAGCGATAGATGCTGCATTCTCTAAAGCAACTCTTGTTACTTTAGTAGGATCGATTACACCAGCTTTGAATAAGTTTTCGAAAACTTCTGTTCTTGCATTAAAACCAAAGTCGTCTTTACCTTCTTTGATTCTTTGAACAACAATAGAACCTTCGATACCGCTATTCTTAACAATTTGACGAAGTGGTTCTTCAATTGCACGACGTACAATTTGAATACCTGTATTCTCATCTTCGTTAGCACCTTTTAATTTTTCTAAACTTGCAACGGCACGGATATAAGCCACACCACCACCAGGTACAATACCTTCTTCAACTGCTGCACGTGTTGCGTGTAAAGCATCGTCTACACGATCCTTCTTTTCTTTCATTTCAGTTTCAGTTGCAGCACCAACATAAAGTACGGCTACACCACCACTTAATTTTGCTAAACGCTCTTGTAATTTTTCTTTATCGTAATCAGAAGTTGTATTCTCAATTTGCGCTTTGATTTGATTTACACGAGAAGTGATGTCTGCTTTTTTACCTTTACCACCAACAATCACTGTATTGTCTTTATCGATTGTGATAGAAGATGCCTGACCTAAATAAGTTAAGTCTGCATTTTCTAATTTGAAACCTTGCTCTTCGCTAATTACAGTACCAGCAGTTAGGATCGCAATGTCAGTTAACATTTCTTTTCTTCTGTCACCAAAACCTGGTGCTTTTACAGCTGCTACTTTAATCGTGCCACGTAATTTATTCACCACCAATGTAGCCATTGCTTCACCTTCTAAGTCTTCAGCAATAATTACCAATGGACGACTTGTTTGTGCCACTTTCTCTAAAATATGTAAGATGTCCTTCATTGCTGAAATCTTCTTGTCATAAATTAAGATATAAGGATTTTGCATTTCGGCTTCCATCTTTTCGCTGTTGGTAACGAAGTATGGAGAAACGTATCCACGATCAAATTGCATACCTTCTACAACATCTACAGTTGTATCGGTTCCTTTTGCTTCTTCTACTGTGATCACACCTTCTTTACCCACTTTGCTCATTGCAAGGGCAATTAATTTTCCAATTTCATTGTCGTTGTTCGCAGAAATAGATGCTACTTGCTCAATCTTTTTTGTGTCGTTACCAACAGTTTGAGATTGTGCTTTTAAACTTGATACTACTTTTTCTACTGCTTTATCAATACCACGCTTCAAATCCATTGGATTTGCACCAGCAGTCACGTTTCTTAAACCTTCGCCAATGATAGCTTGCGCTAAAACAGTTGCAGTCGTTGTACCATCACCAGCTTGATCAGCGGTTTTGCTTGCAACTTCTTTTACCATTTGTGCACCAATATTTTCGATAGGATCTTCTAAGTCAATTTCTTTTGCAACAGAAACACCATCCTTAGTAATAGAAGGTGATCCAAATTTCTTTTCAATCACCACGTTACGACCTTTTGGCCCTAAAGTTACTTTCACGGCGTTGGCTAAAGTGTCAACCCCTTTTTTCATTTTATTTCTCGCTTCTAAGTCGAAAAAAATCATTTTAGACATAATCAGTTATTTTTTAAATTCTTAAATAAAATTCTATTCACCTTACAATTAAACAATTGCAAGAATGTCACTTTCACGCATGATCAATAAGTCTTGACCTTCGATTTGGATTTCAGTACCAGCATATTTGCCGTATAAAACTGTTTCACCCACTTTTACTGTTACAGGCTCATCCTTTTTACCAGGACCAGCAGCAACAACTGTTCCTCGTTGTGGCTTCTCTTTTGCAGTGTCTGGGATGATGATTCCACCAGCTGTCTTCTCTTCAGCAGCGGCAGGCATAACAATTACTCTGTCATGTAGCGGGGTAATGTTTAATTTTTTTGCCGAACTCTTTGCCATAGTTTATCTTTTTAATTGATTAATAAAAGTATAATCTTAACATCCATAACCATGCCATCTGACTTTAATGCAAGTAGATAGGTCAAAATTTCAGTTCTGGTTGTTATTTTGTTATAAGGAAGCAAATTAAAGCCTAAAATGTCAGTTTTAAGCATTTTTATTATAGATTTGCAACCCCAATAGCTCTTATAATTATGATGAACCGAAGAAATATCCGAATAAAAGTAATGCAGGTCATGTATATGTTAGATGCTCAAAACGTCTCAACTGCTGCTGGCTTACTTCAAAAAGAGTTTGATAAAACCCGTAATTTATTCGTTTACTTAGTTCATTTAATGCATCAAATTGCAGGTTATGCAGAGATTGAGTCCTTACAAAGAGCCTCTAAAAACCTTCCAAACCAGGCAGATCTTGCTGTCAATATCAAATTAGCTGGAAACAGCATTGTTTGGCAAACCCTTGAATCCGATAAATTTAAAAAAGCAATCGAAATTGTAAAGCCAAATCAATGGATTGACAATGATATGGTGAAATCCATTTTTCGCCAATTGGTGGAATCTTCGGAGTACCAAGTGTATATTCTCGAGGAAAGTAGAGAGAAAGCCAAGGAAACTGCTATTTTAAAGTTCATTTTTGGAGAATTGATTTTAAAATCTACCAATACCATTGAAACAATTGAGTCCCATTTTTCCAATTGGGATGATGATGGGGATATGATGATTGGTTTTATGTTGAATTATTTCCAAAAGCCAGGATCAGTTGATTTCATAGATTTAGTGGGAGATGAGAAAATGAAATTTGCACAAGATTTGTTACGAACTGCTATTGAGAAAAAGGAGGTGACAGAAGCCTTAATTGTACCTAAATTAAAAAACTGGGACCCAGAACGTATTGCGGTCATTGATATGATTTTATTAAGATTGGGCGTTTGCGAATTGCTCTATTTTGATACCATTCCTACAAAAGTTTCTATTAATGAATACATCGATTTGGCAAAAGAATATAGTACCGAACAAAGTGGCCATTTTGTCAACGGAATACTTGATAGTATACACAAAGAATTAGTAGCTAATGGTCAAATTCAAAAGGTAAGTCACAAAGCAAAGTAATTGGTTTACACTATCTTTGTATTCAAGTTTAAAACATAAACAAAACAAAATGACACAAATTTTATTACAAGCACCACAACAAGGTGGAACTTTTCAATTGATCATGTTAGGTGGTATTATCCTGGTTTTCTGGTTTTTCATGATACGCCCACAAGCTAAAAAAGCAAAAGAGCAAAAGAAATTTATTGATACAATGCAAAAGGGTGATAAAGTTGTTACCATTGCTGGTATTCATGGTACAATCAATAAGGTAAACGAAGACAATACCATTCAATTGGAAGTGAGTCCAGGAAGTTATTTAAAGATTGAAAGATCTTCTATTAGCTTAGAGTGGTCTCAAGCTATCAACAAATAAGATAATTGTTTAAATGATACGATCCGAAATTAGCCACCATAAAAATGGAAACTGATTTCGGATTTTTTTTGATCCGCTTATGGCAAAAATGATTGGCTTAACAGGAGGGATTGGCGCTGGGAAATCGGTGGTAGCAAAAATATTTACTACGCTAGGTATCCCTGTGTTCAATGCCGATGAAGCAGCCAAGCAAATGATGCAAACTAGTCCCTCAATAAAAGAAAAACTGATTGAACAATTTGGTTCTAGTATTTACAATGTATCTGGATTGCAAAAAGAAAAATTAGCAGACATTGTTTTCAATGATTCTTTTCAATTACAATTACTAAATGCCATTGTGCATCCAGAGACGATTCAAGCAGCAAAAGATTGGGCTGCTAAACAAACCAGTCCTTATGTGATTAAAGAAGCGGCATTGATTTTTGAATCGGGTGCAGCAGATGGGTTGTTTAAAGTCATCGGTGTCACAGCGCCTTTATCATTAAGAATTCATAGAGTCATGCAAAGAGATGGTGTTTCTAAAGAGCAAGTAGAAGCACGCATGCAACATCAAATATCGGATACCATCAAAATGCGCTTATGCGATTATGTGATTCAAAATAACAACCAACAAATGTTGATTCCGCAGGTGTTAGAATTGGATAAACTTATACGAGCGGCTTTATAATTTTATAACACCAACGTTTTAATCTTCCTTCAAAATCAAATGGGGTGGTGGCCTTGGTGATGTCTTTGATTTGATCACTCTTTATTTGCTCGGTATCAATAATAAACTGGGTAAAGTTGGTACTAAAATATAAAATACCGCCTGGCTTCATTGCTTTTAGCATATCATTGATCAATTCCACATGGTCTCTTTGAATGTCTAAAATATCCTTCATTCTTTTACTATTGCTAAATGTAGGCGGATCCATCACCACTAAATCATAAAAATTGACTGGCAATGTTTTTAAATATTGTTTGACATCGGCATGAATAAATTGATAAGCCGAAGAAGTTGGTATATTGTTGAGTTTAAAATTTTCTTCGCTCCAACTTAAATAAGTTTTAGACAAGTCAACTGATGTAACCGATTTAGCACCTGCTTTTGCAGCATAGACAGAAAAGGAACTGGTATAACTAAATAAGTTTAAAAAATGGGTATCCTTTGCTTCGGCTTGCACCATTTGTCTGGTGACACGGTGGTCTAAAAATAAGCCGGTGTCTAAGTAGTCGGTTAGGTTGACTAAAAATTGTAAACCGTTTTCTTGGACGGTAATGATTTTGGTTTCCGTCACTGATTCTTTTTCGTATTGTCCTTCTCGATGAGACATACGCTTGCGCAATTTTACATACATCTTATCAATAGAAACCCCTGTCATGTCGGTAATGATCTTTTTGGTTTCTTCAAACCAAATCCCATGTTCCTCATCTGTTAGTGCATGACGTCTGTTGTACTCTGCAATGTAAATATACTCTTCGTATAATTCTACACAAATGGGAAATTCTGGTAAGTCATGATCATAAAGTCTCCAGCAAGTGACATTGAGTCGCTTAGCTTGTTTTAAACGATGCTTATAATTTTTAAGCAATCGATTTTCAAACATTTGAAATTTTTCGGGCGTCATTTGTAAACTAAATTACTATAAAAAAGAAGCGCTACAAGTGTAACGCTTCTCAATCTATTTTTTTAATGTGTTTTATTTTAAAGTTGCAAGTGCTGCTCTAATTCTAGCCCAAGCTTTTTCAATGTTTTCCATGCTGTTTGCAAAAGAGAAACGAACACAATGCGGCTCGCCAAAAGCATCCCCCATCACAGAAGAGACATGTGCCGTATTCAATAAGAACATGCTAAGGTCTGAGGCATTGGTTATAGTTTGTTGTCCATCAGATTTTCCATAATAACTACTCACGTCTGGGAACACATAGAATGCGCCTTCAGGTGCAAAACATTTGAATCCAGGCATCGCATTCACCAAGGCTAAAGTGGTCGTTCGACGACGGGTAAATTCTTCTGTCATTGCAATAGATGGTTTTAAGTCGCCCACCAATGCCGCTACTGCAGCTTTTTGTGTGATTGAACATGTGCCAGAAGTAAATTGACCTTGTAATTTTTCCATCGCTTTTGCTAACGTAATATTGGATGCAGTATAACCTAAACGCCAACCAGTCATAGCAAAACCTTTACTCAATCCATTGATTACAATCACTTGGTCTTTTATATCAGAGAACTGCGCTATGCTTTCGTGCTTGCCAATAAAGTTGATGTATTCATAAATCTCATCCGATAAGATGGTGATTTGAGGATATTTTTTAAACAAGTTCGCCAATGCTTCCAATTCTGCTTTGCTGTAGACTGCACCAGAAGGATTGCATGGAGAGGAGAACATAAATACTTTTGTCTTTGGTGTAATGGCTGCTTCTATTTGTGTTGGCGTTGCTTTGAATCCAGCTTCTACTGTGGTTCTAATTTCAACCACCTTACCTCGCGCAATTTTTACCAACTCGGAATAAGTTACCCAATAAGGTGTAGGGATAATGACCTCATCCCCTTCGTCCACTAAAGCTAGTAAAGCATTGGCTAAACTTTGCTTTGCTCCAGTTGATGTAATAATTTGCTCAGGGGTATAGTCAAGATTGTTATCTCTTTTTAATTTGGTACATACGGCTTCTCTTAAATCTAAAAAACCTGCCACTGGGGTATAGTGGCTCCAGTTATCATTGATGGCTTTTATGGCTGCGTCTTTAATATGTTGTGGGGTATCAAAATCTGGTTCGCCCAAGCTCAAGTCAATTACATCAACACCTTTTGCCCTTAATTCACGACCTAATTTGGCCATTTTTAAAGTTTCTGGTTCACTAAATCTGTTTAATAGAGAAGATAATTCCATACTGTATTATTTGTATTTCAAATTTCGCAAATAATTGCCAAACAGCCATCCTTTTTACTTTGCATTTAGGATTAAATTATGCCCCAATTGTGCATATCTACTGCAAACTGACTTAAATTTGTTTTACTTATGGAAAAGTTCATCTCAGTGTTTGATATGTTTAAAATTGGCGTAGGACCTTCTAGTTCGCATACCCTAGGCCCTTGGTTGGCTGCAAAGCATATGATTCAAAGAGTAGGTGCGCAATCTGGCATCAATTGTATCAATGCTTTACATGTTTACTTATATGGTTCTTTAGCTAAAACAGGAAAGGGGCACGGAACAGACACTGCAATTTTAATGGGCTTACAAGGTGAAGATCCTGTGACAACGGATACGCGTTTGATCGCTCAAAAAGTTCAAAGCATAAAGGATATGCAAACTATTTTATTAGATGGAGTACATGAAATTAATTTTGACTACAACAATCATTTAGTTTTTTTAAAGGATAAAAGTTTGCCCTACCATCCTAATGCCATGCAATTTGTAGTTGAATTAAAAGATGCTGTAAAAACCTTCACGTATTATTCGGTTGGAGGTGGTTTTATAGAAACGGAAGCATCAGAAGATGGTTTAGAGCTAGGTCATTTAATAGTTGATAAAAAAGAAACAAATATCGAAGTTCCTTTTAATTTTTTTTCAACCAATGATTTAATTCATTGGTGTATTAAAACAGGTTTACCTATTTCTGATATTGTAAGAGAAAACGAAAAGCAATTGTATACGGAGCAAGCACTAGAGGAAGGACTTGATCGTTTATGGAAGACGATGCTCGACTGCATTTATAAAGGCGTGCATGCCCAGGGTATTTTGCCAGGTGGACTACAAGTGCACAGAAGAGCATTTGATTTGAATGCTAAATTATTAAAGAAAGATATTCAAGCAAATAAGTCTAGCGTAGAAAGTAATCTTGTAGGTGATCCAGCGACTAATTTAGATGCTAATCATCTTGAACAGTGGATGCAACAAATACAAAGTGGCTCTGACTTTACGTATATTTTAGATTGGGTAAGTTGTTTTGCATTGGCTGTGAACGAAGAGAATGCAAGTTTTGGAAGGGTAGTCACTGCACCTACCAATGGTGCTGCTGGTGTGATTCCTGCGGTATTGATGTATGCGATTAATTTTTGTAATAAAGGAAGTCAACAAGACATCCATCGCTTTTTATTGACGGCCAATGCGATTGGTATTTTATTTAAAAATGGCGCCACCATTTCTGCAGCAATGGGTGGATGTCAAGCCGAGATTGGCGTTTCCTCTGCGATGGCCGCAGCAGGATTAACAGAATTATTAGGTGGTAACCAACGACAAGTTTTAATGGCTGGAGAAATTGCGATGGAACATCATTTGGGATTAACCTGTGATCCGGTAGGAGGGTTGGTGCAGATACCTTGTATAGAACGCAATACAATGGGTGCCATCAAAGCCATTACTGCTGCACAATTGGCATTACAAAGTAAACCAGATTATGCCTTGGTTAGTTTAGATAAAGTGATACACACCATGTGGCAAACTGCGTTGGATATGAATGTAAAATACAAAGAGACTGCAGATGGCGGATTGGCCATGCAAATTCCAATAGGCTTAGCGGAATGTTAAATTAGAAATAGCCATTTAAATTTTATCAAAATCAATTTCGATTGAGCATCAATTATGCTTCAATAGTTGCTTCATCTACTAAACTAAAATCTTGAATGACATTGTATAAAGTACCTCTTTCGATTGGGGTTCTTTTTGCTTGTTTGATGAGTCTTACCAATTCTAGAGTCGTCATTGCAGGATTTTGTTCTTCGCTTCCAGCCATGGAGTAAATCTTAGTGGTATCATCAATGGTTCCATCAATATCATTCACGCCATAACTTAAAGTCAATTGAGCCACTTGACGACCTAACATTGGCCAGTAAGCTTTGACATGCGGGAAATTATCTAAGTACAATCTCGAAATGGCGTACATCTTTAAATCTTCTAGCATGGTTGATTCAGGAACATCATGCATTTCATTGTCCTTGTTTCTAAACTTAAGTGGGATAAATGTATTGAATCCTTTTGTTTGATCTTGTAATTGCCTTAAGCGTTCCATATGATCTATACGGTGTTCGTATTTTTCGATATGGCCATACAATAAAGTCGCATTGCTATGCATGCCCAACTCGTGTGCAGTTTGGTGAATTTCCAACCATCCATTGGCATCTACTTTATCATCACAAATAATCGTACGAACATCTGGATGAAAAATTTCTGCACCACCACCAGGTAAAGAATCCAATCCTGCTTCATGTGCTAAACGCATGCCTTCTTGAATCGATACTTTTGCTTTACGGAACATATAATCTAGTTCTACCGGCGTAAATGCTTTGATATGTAATTCGGGACGATGTGCTTTAATGGCGCGCATTAAGTCCAAGAAAAATGCTAAAGTTAATTTAGGATGCACCCCACCAACAATATGCACTTCTGTCACTGGCTTGCCATCGTATGATTTTACGATGTCCATCATTTGGTCTATCGTTAATTCCCATCCTTCTTCTTTATGGGCATATAATTTTGAATAAGAGCAAAATTTACAAGAAAAAACACAGACATTGGTAGGCTCGATATGAAAATTTCGATTAAAATAGGTAAGGTCACCATGCAATTCAAATCTTTTCCAATTGGCTAAAGCACCAACATATGGGAGTGAAGCTTTTTCGAATAAGGCAACACCATCTTCAAAACTGATGCGTTGGTTTTGAATGATTTTTTGACCAATTGCTTTTAATATAAGGTCTTCTTGAGCATCTACTACTACTTGAATTTGAGCCGTATTCATAAACAATGAAATTGAGACACAAAGTTAGTTAATAAGGGCTTGATAACCATCTTATGTTTAAAGTCTTTAGTAATTATGACTTTAAGCTTTAATCTTGGTGTATGGAAAATAAATCAAGATTAGCCAATTAAAATACCTGCAATACTTGCAGACAAGTAGGAAGCTAGGGTTCCAGCTAATAGGGCTTTAAGGCCTAATTCGGCAAGGTCCTTACGACGGGTTGGCGCTAATTCTCCAATACCTCCAATTAACATGCCTACACTACTGAAATTGGCAAAACCACAAATAGCAATACTCACAATCAATAACCCTTTTTCTGTTACTATTGGGATGACTTTGCTGGTTAAACTTTTAAACGCCACAAACTCGTTGATGGTTAATTTTTGTCCTAATAAGGTTGCTGCATTCTGTACATCTACATTGGGTATACCCATGGCCCATGCCATTGGATAAAATAGTTTACTAAAAATAAAATTCAAACTTAAATTAAGATTAGCACTAAAAAGATGACCAATTTTTAATAAGCTCCAATCCACTAAAGCGATTAAAGCAATGAATCCAATCAACATGGCAATCACGTTCATGGCTATTTTAAAACCATCACCAGCACCATGTGTAATGGCATCAATGGTATTGCTATATTGACTCTTCACTTCTAAAGTGACTTTACCCATGGTTTGGGAGGTTTCTGTCTCGGGAAATAATATTTTTGCAATCACTAGCGCACCTGGCGCTGCCATTAAACTAGCAGTGATTAATTTTGGTGCTAAGTCCATACCAGCTTGTGCACCCATGTTTGCATACACAACTAGTATTCCACCAGCGATACATGCCAAGCTTCCGCTCATGCTCGCTAAAATTTCACTTTTTGTCATGGTTGGTAAATAAGGACGAATCATCACTTGCGCTTCTACCTGTCCAACAAATGCACTCGCCACATTACTCAATGCTTCTGCGCCACTTACACGCATGATAAAATTCATTGCTTTGGCAATCACAGAAATGATGCGTTGCATGATACCAAAATGATAAAACAAGGCAACCAATACACATACTAATATAATGGTTGCAGTAACGTTGAAAGCAAAGACAAAACCACCATTGGTAAAATCAGTTGCGCCTGCAGGGCCCATCGCAGCAACACCACCATAAACGAATGTGGCACCTTGACGTGCAAATTCTTCGATTTTCCCCATGCCTTTACCCAAAATTTGAAAAAACTTGGTGATGGCAGGTATTTTTAAGATCAAAATCCCAATGGTTAACTGAAGGGCTAAACCACTTAGTACTAAACGATAGTTAATTCTTTTTTTATTGTTAGAAAACAAAAAAGCAATTATTAAAATCAATACAATGCCTATCAGGCCTTGAAATCTATCCATGCGGTTTATTTAGAGAAGAAAGGTAATTAAATAATTGTTATTTTTTTGATTAGAGCACATAAAAAATCCCACTCAATTGCTTGAGTGGGATTTCATTAAAATCGTTATTTTAATTACATGTGAGATTGGATCTTTTTGTCTAAAACAGCCTTTGGAACTGCGCCAATTTGCTTGTCTACTACTTGACCACCTTTTACAAATAGGATTGCAGGAATTGAAGTGATACCAAAATTTGTGCTCAAAGTAGGATTCACATCCACATTCACTTTGCCAATATTTACTTTGCCTTCGTACTGAATAGCTAATTCTTCAATAACTGGTCCAATTGCACGACATGGTCCACACCATTCTGCCCAAAAATCGATTACACTTAATTTATCACTTTCTACTACTGTTTGTTGAAAGTTCGCGTCTGTAAATTCTAATGCCATAATTGTATATTTATATTTTTCTTGTTCTTAATTGTAGTAGTACAAAATTAGCTCCAAACTTTAATATCTGCCATCTTGACTTTTCCACTAAAATAACCGGCTTTGGGGACAATTAGTTGGCTAGTTTCACTTGAACGTTTAATTCTGGGTTGAGGTCTAAGAATTGTACAAAGTCATCATTGACCAAAAAGCCTTTGTCAATGGTCAACAAACTTGCTGCAAGTTGCTCTCTTGGTTCTACAAACGTAATTTTAAGCGAAGTCCTTCCTGGATTTTCTTTGATATTCTTTTCAAAAAATTCTATCATATCGGCTCTCAAGTTGGCTGGATGCAAACTCAATTCCACTGTTCGGGTTTGAAGTTGTTTTACAGTTTCTAAAAGTGACATCGTCTGCAACTTAAATTCAAATGCATTCGGCTGATTGAATCTATTTCTATAAGCCCCATTGATACAAACCTTTTGTCCTACTTCTAAATAATTCTGGAACTTGACATAATCCTCACTCCACAAAATAAAGTCTGTCTTGCCTGTAAAATCTTCAATAGAAAATGAACCAAAATTTTTCCCTGTTTTGGTGATTCGATGTTGTACATCTGTCACTAAGCCAGCGAGTTTAAAGTTTTTCCCTAGGTTATTAGGAAATTCATTCAAGTTGTCTTTTACCTCGTTGAATTCATTGATAGGGGTGAAGGCGTAATATTTTAATTCAAAATTAAAATGGTCCAAAGGATGTCCACTCATGAACATTCCCGTAATATCTTTTTCGTGGTCTAATTTTTCGGTCAATGTCCATTCCTCACAAAGTGCTAATTTAGGAATTGGCACCTGCATGGCCGAAGGTAAGACACCAAATAGGGTATTGGTGCTACCTGTTGTCATAGATTGAATAGCTTGTGCATAGGCAATTAATTTCTCCATGCCATTTGTACGATCCCCGTCACCCGTATTAAAATATTGTGCACGGTGGTATTCAGGGAAACAATCAAAAGTGCCTGAGTAGGCTAAACTTTCCAATGATTTTTTATTCACCGCTTTTGACAACACTCTTTTGATAAAATCAATCATGCTTTCAAAATGTCCACCTTTATTACGTTCTATTATAATGGCTTCTATTGCTGCTTCACCAACGCCTTTTAATCCTCCTAATCCAAAACGAATTTCTCCTTTTTTATTGACAGAAAAACCTTGTAAAGATTCATTGATGTCTGGCCCCAATACTTTTATGCCCATTCGTTTACACTCTTCCATAAAGAAGGTGATTTTATCGATACTACCTGCATGATTTAATACAGCAGACATATATTCTCCGGGATAATGTGCTTTAAGGTAGGCTGTTTGATACGCCACATAAGCGTAACAAGTAGAATGCGATTTATTAAAAGCGTATTGCGCAAATGCCTCCCAGTCGGTCCATATTTTATTCAATGCTTTTTCGGCATGTCCATTTTTCACAGCGCCTTCCACAAACTGCGCTTTCATTTTATCCAACACCGATTTTTGTTTTTTACCCATGGCTTTTCTAAGTACATCCGCGTCGCCTTTGGTAAAGCCAGCAATCTTTTGACTGAGTAACATTACCTGCTCTTGATACACCGTAATCCCATAAGTGTCCGCCAATATTTCTTCCATAATTGGTAAGTCATATTGAATGGCTTCACGACCATGTTTACGCTCAACGAAATTTGGAATGTAAGCCATTGGGCCTGGTCGGTACAAGGCGTTCATCGCAATTAGATCGGCAAATTTATCGGGCTTTAATTCACGTAAATATTTTTGCATGCCCACACTCTCAAATTGGAAAGTGGCATTGGTTTCTCCTCTTTGGTATAAATGAAAAGTAGTTTCATCATCTAATGGAATTTTATCCAAGTCAATGGTGATGTCATGATTTTGTTTGATTAATTGCAAAGCAGTTTTCAAAATAGAAAGGGTCTTTAAACCCAAGAAGTCCATTTTTATTACACCAGCTTCTTCAATCACAGATCCTTCTATTTGAGTGACCCATAAAGTAGAATCTTTTGCAGTTGCCACAGGCATAATCTCGGTTAAATCACTCGGTGCAATGATGATACCTGCAGCGTGAATACCCGTATTACGAATGGATCCTTCTAAACGTTCTGCCTCATGCAAGACTGCGGCTCTTAAATCGTTGCCCGCATAAATCTCTCTTAACTTTTTGATGTTATCAATATCATCCAACTGATAACCTTCTTTTTCGGCTAAAGATTTTTCACCTTCTTTCACCGTGATGGGTGCATGCAAACAACGATTGAGTTCGGTGCCAGGTTTATCTGGAACAAGCTTTGCTAATAAATTGGATTCGGATAAAGGAAGATCCATCACACGCGCCACATCTTTGATACTACTTTTTGCGGCCATGGTACCATAAGTAATAATTTGTGCGACTTGTTCCTTGCCATATTTTTCTACTACATAATCAATCACTTTCTGACGGCCTTCATCATCAAAGTCCGTATCAATATCGGGCATGCTCTTACGATCTGGATTTAAAAAACGCTCAAATAGTAATTGGTATTTTATGGGGTCAATATTGGTGATGCCAATACAATAGGCTACCACAGAGCCTGCTGCAGATCCACGACCTGGGCCCACAAACACATCCATCTCACGACCTGCTTGAATGAAATCACTCACAATTAAAAAGTATCCAGCAAAACCCATGGTTTGAATGGTGAACAATTCAAAATCAATTCTCTCCTGAATTTCTGCAGTAATGGCATCGTATCTTTTATGTGCACCTTCCCATGTAATATGTTTTAAGAACTCCCACTGATTCATGTTGGCTTCCTTATGAATCTGAAAACTTTTTGGAATCGGGAAAGCGGGTAGGAGGATGTCTTTCTTTAAATTCAAGACTTCTACTTTATCAACAATCGCGTTGGTGTTGTCAATAGATTCTGGAATATCGCTAAACAACTCAATCATTTGAGATTGGGTCTTAAAATAAAATTCATTGTTCGGGAACTTGAATCTTCTGTTTTTGATTTGAAGTTCGTCGTTTACAAAATCATCGAAGCCTGGAGTAGATTGTTTTTCGCCTGTGTTGATACACAATAAAATATCATGTGCATTGGCATCGTCTTCATTGATGTAATGGCTATCGTTGGTTGCAATCACACTTACTTTATGTTTTTTTGAAAACTTGAGTAAGGTATTGTTGATGATTTCTTGTTCTGGTATTTGATGTCTTTGAATTTCGATATAATAATCTTCTCCAAATAAATCCAACCACCACTTAAATTCTTTTTCCGCTGCATCCTCGCCATCTCTTAAAATAGCTTGAGGTACATGCGCCCCTATGCAACAGGTAGTGGCAATAATACCTTCATGGTATTTTTCGATCAATTCTTTATCGATTCTCGGATACTTACTATACATCCCCTCAATGTATCCTAGAGAAGTTAGCTTGATAAGGTTTTGATACCCAATTGCGTTCTTTGCTAATAAGACTTGATGAAATCGATCGTCTTTATGTTCTTTTGTAAATTGTTTAATATGCCTGTCTTTCACCACATAAAATTCACAACCAACGATTGGTTTTACAGTGGGTGCTAAAATATCTTTACCATTGGTATCCTTACCTATGACTTTAGTATTTTTCCATGCTTGACTTACAAAATTAAATGCACCAAACATATTCCCGTGATCGGTGATAGCCAATGCAGGCATTTCGTCCTTGATGGCTTTTTTATACAAACCATCAATGGATGCGGCACCATCAAGTAATGAATATTGTGTGTGAACGTGTAAATGTGAAAATTTGGGCATTTGGGATATCGGGATAAGGCACAAATATCGTAAAAAAGGGGTGCTTCATGGGGCTTAATTTTCCACAAAAAAGGGTTAAAATCTGCTTGCTTGAGGCAATTTTACCGTTCTTGACTTATCTTGCCGTTGATGCAAAAAACTAAAATTACAATATTTGGGTTCCTAGTTTTGATGACGACTTTGATAAGCTGTAACAATATGTCCAAGATCACACAATCTGTCAAAGCAAACACAGCAAAGATTAAAATATCCCCAAAAAGAAGTTTGCCCGCTGTTGTTTCAGTACCTGAAAGTAATCATGACGCTAATAATGACATTGAGTTTTTAGATAATATATCTGTAAAGCCAGGTAGGGTCTATTTAAGAAAAGCTTCTGATGCATTAGAAGCTGAACCTATTATGGCTAGACCAGAACGTACAGATAGAATGCCAGATAATTTAACCGATGTAGAAAAATCCAATTGGTTGCAATTAAAGTACTCCATTCAAATGGATATAGCGGTAGAGGAAATCAACAATATTCCCTTACTACAAAAAATAGACGAGTGGTGGGGTACTCCTTATGCTATGGGTGGTGCTAGTAAAAGAGGCGTGGATTGCTCTTATTTTACTTTAGATGTGATGAATGCCATTTACAATACCAATTTAAAAAGAACAGC
>JBMOFB010000019.1:0-20637 GCA_049314475.1 Sediminibacterium sp. | reverse complement strand
TCCCCAATCTTAAAAGGCGTTTTATGATCAATGGTGCGCAATTGCATCTCTGGTAAACCGGCCTCTTTATCGGCTTCAAATGCATAATAAAAATCGCGCTGAATGGCTACCTGCGTAATGGTATTGGCATAAATCGGCATTGACTTACCCGAGAAGAAATTAAAAGGCCTGATATCATCCAATCCTGCATAATGATCTCTATGTGGATGGGTGAATACCACCGCATCTATATGCGTTGTTTTTGTACGAAGCATTTGATACCTAAAATCTGGCGTCGTATCTATAATAATACAAGTGGTATCGGATTCAATTTTAATACTTGTTCTTAATCGATTGTCTCTGGGATCAGCTGAATTACATACAGGACACACACATCCAATAAGGGGAACCCCGGTGCTGGTGCCTGATCCTAGAATGGTGATACGTAACAAAATTGGTGGATTAAAAATTATGCTTCAGTCAATGCAATACGCTTCACTTCCTCATATAGCTTTTGAGAATCACGCGTCAACTTGTCAAATTCAATCGTGAGTAACGGGATCAATTCAAGTAAGGTATTGATCCTGGCTTCCAAGTTTAAAAACTTGTTTAAAACCACAATCTTTTTGAATTCAAGTAAACACCATCCACTCTGAAAATTGCCTCGTTCGTATCTTACTACATATTCAGATTCGCATAAAATATCTTCTAATTTATCTAATGTGCCTTGTGTGATTTTCATAAAATTGGGCAGTTTTAAGTAGGTTTAACCTTCATTAAGCTGTGCTACAAAGATAGTTTTTTGAGGCAGTCACTATTTAAATAAAACGCAGGAGTTATTCACATTTCGTACCTTTGTCAACACAATCAGCCTATGGAATTTTTGACCCGAAAAATGATTAATGATCCAGTACATGGATTCATTACGATCAATGACCCGTTGATATTTGCCATTTTCAACCATCCTTTTTTTCAACGATTAAGAAGGATACAACAAATGGCATTAGCTCAACTGGTTTATCCCGGTGCTGTTCATACAAGATTGCACCATTCTTTAGGTGCATATCAATTAATGTGCAATGCAATCAATGAACTTAGAGATAAGGGCATTGACATTAGTGCAGAAGAAGCGCAAGCCGCAAAAGCTGCTATTTTAATGCATGATATTGGCCATGGCCCCTACTCACACGCATTAGAAAATGTATTAATAAATGGCGTACACCACGAGTCGCTTTCTTTGTTAATCATGAATCAATTAAATGCAGATGCTAACCCTTTATTGAATGGCAAATTAACAATGGCCATTCAGATTTTTACCAATCAATATCCTAAAACTTTTTTACATCAATTAATTAGTGGACAGCTAGATGTAGATAGGTTAGATTATTTATCAAGAGATAGTTTTTTTACAGGTGTAAGCGAAGGCGTAGTAGGCTATGAGCGCATTTTAAAAATGCTGAATGTAAAAGACAATATTTTATTGGTCGAAGAAAAAGGTGTCAATAGTGTTGAGAAATTTTTAGTCTCCAGAATGTTGATGTATTGGCAAGTATACCGACACAAGACTGTCATTTCTGCGGAGAATATGTTGGTTAAAATTATACAAAGAGCAAAAGCATTGGCAAAAGCAAAAGATAGTGGCATTAATATAGGTGGCGTTTTGGATTATTTTTTATCCAATGAATTTACATCCATCGAGCAAATTGATTTAGCTGCCTATTGTCAATTAGATGATACAGATATTATGTTCGCTATTAAAAAATGGCAAACACATTCGGATCCAATTTTAGCTTTATTATGCAATCGTTTATTGAATAGAAAGATTTACAAATGTCAATTGCAGTCAGAACCCATTACAGATGCTGCCTTAAATCTTGCTTTAACAGCAACCAAAGCAAGGTTCAATGTGGATGATGAAGCTGCAGCTTTCCTTTGTTTTAAAGGTGAAACAAGCAATACTTTATACAAGAATGACAGTGAGAATATCCATATTTTGCTAAAAAAAGGCGGAATTTCAACCATTTCTGAGGTGCAAAACGCATTAATTGTCGAAAGTCTTTCAACCCCAGTTAAAAAATTTTACATTTGTTCACTAAGTGAATAACCCGCAATTAAAAATAAATAGTGCAAGATATGCTAGAATTTAGTGCCCAACAGATTGCAATGATGATTCAAGGTCAAATTGAAGGTGATGCATCTGTCACTGTGAATAATTTTGGTAAAATTGAGGAAGCCATTGCTGGTCAAATCTCTTTTTTAGCTAACCCAAAATATGAGGCATTTTTATATTCTACAGCCGCTTCAATTATTATTGTTGGCGAGCAGCAGCAATTAAAACAAAAAATAAATGCCACTTTAATTAGGGTGCCAGATGCCTACGCCGCATTCGCTACCCTTCTTGCAAAATACCAAGAACTAAAATCCCAACAAATTGTAGGCATTCAAACCCCTTCCTTTATTGCACCAACTGCTAGCTTGGGTGCAAACCATTTTATCGCCGCTTTCGCCTACATAGGTGAAGGGGCAGTATTAGGTGAATATGTAAAAATATTTAGCAATGTAGTGATAGGAGACAATGTAAAAATTGGCAACCATGTCACCATCCATCCAGGTGTGGTCATTTATGCAGATTGTATTATTGGTAATCATGTGACCATTCACAGTGGAACGATTATTGGAAGTGATGGTTTTGGATTTGCACCTAAAGAAGATGGTAGTTTTCAAAAAGTACCACAACTTGGAAATGTACTCATTGAGGATGATGTTGAAATTGGCGCCAACACCACAATCGACAGAGCAACCATTGGGTCTACAATTATTCGCAAGGGCGTTAAATTAGACAACCAAATTCAGATAGCACATAACGCAGAAATAGGAACCAATACCGTCATCGCTGCTCAAACTGGTGTGAGTGGTAGTACCAAAATTGGTAAAAATGTGCTGATTGGAGGACAGGCTGGTTTAGCTGGTCATCTTGCCATTGCAGATGGAATCAAAATTGCAGGAAGAACTGGTGTGACAAAAACATTTACAACTGCAAATATGACCCTTACCGGCTACCCAGCAGCAGAGCAAAAACAAAGCTTAAGAAGCCAAGTTTATGTGAAAAATCTCCCAGAATTGGAAAAAAGAGTCCAAGAACTCGAAATATTAGTACAGCAACTGTCTCAAAAAGCCTAAATCAGGCGTATTTTTGTTTTAAATCAAGCTTTTAAGTAAGCTATTCTAAACTAGTTACACATGGATCAACATTTTAACCCCGATAAGCAACATACCCTTTCACAAAGTATCAGTATTAGCGGAACCGGTTTACATACAGGCGTTTTAGTAGATATGACATTGCAGCCTGCTAATCCAGGCTTTGGAATTCAGTTTCAAAGGGTGGATTTACCAAACCAACCTTTGATCAAGGCTGATTGTGATTTAGTAACGGATACAAGTCGTGGAACTACTTTACAAGTGGGTGATGCCAAAGTAAGCACGGTGGAACATATTCTTGCTGCTTTAGTTGGTTTAGGTGTTGACAATCTTTTAATTGAATTGAACGGACCAGAAATTCCAATCATGGATGGTAGCTCTGCACTGTTCATAGAAGCCATTGAAAAAGTAGGTGTACTAGAACAAGATGCTGCAAAAGCATGGTACAGCATTGATGAAAATATTTTTCACTACGACGAAGACAA
This sequence comes from Sediminibacterium sp., assembly GCA_049314475.1. GTDB lineage: Bacteria > Bacteroidota > Bacteroidia > Chitinophagales > Chitinophagaceae > Sediminibacterium. Next base: position 16,975 of record JBMOFB010000019.1, on the reverse strand, counting down.
GCGTGTAGAGATGGTTGCATTACCGGCTTTAGATTATCAAATCACCACCCTCATAGATTTTAATAGCCCGGTATTAGGCACACAACATGCGGCACTCAAAACAATTAAAGATTTTAAATCAGAAATAGCACCTTGCAGAACTTTTTGTTTTTTACATGAATTAGAAACGCTTTTAGACCACGATTTAATCAAAGGCGGAGATATCAACAACGCCATTGTTGTAGTTGATAAGCCAGTTACCAAAGAAGAAATGGCTCGATTGGCTAAGGTATTTAAGCGAGATAAAATTGAAGTAAAAAGTGAAGGCTACTTAAATAATTTAGAATTAAGATTTCCGAATGAACCCGCGCGTCATAAATTGTTAGATGTCATAGGCGACTTAGCATTGATAGGCTATCCCATTAAAGCAAGGATTATTGCTAATCGTCCTGGGCACAGCAGTAATGTTGAGTTTGCTAAAAAAATAAAGCAGTACATCAAAAAGAATAAGCACGTTAAAGATGTACCTGTATATGATCCAAGCGCAACCCCTGTATATACTTTAGAACAAATCGAAAAAACCTTACCGCATCGTCATCCATTTTTGTTGGTAGATAAAATCATTGAATTAACAGACACTTCTATTGTGGGTGTTAAGAATGTGACATACAATGAATGGTTTTTCCCAGGACATTTTCCAGGTAACCCAGTGATGCCCGGGGTTTTACAAATTGAGGCATTGGCACAGACCGGAGGTATCCTTTGTATCAATGCCATGCCTAAAGGCAATTATGATACTTACTTTTTAAAAATCAATAATTGTAAATTTAAACAAATGGTGAAGCCAGGCGATACCATGCTGCTTAAATTAGAATTGATGGCTCCAATTCGTAGAGGGATTTGCGAAATGCGTGGCACTGTCTATGTAAATGGAAAAGTGGCTACGGAGTCTGAACTAGTTGCTCAAGTTGTAAAAAGAGCAGAATAAATTTATACCTATGACACATCCATTCACCTATATAGATCCGAATGCTAAAGTAGCATCCAATGTAAAAATTGATCCTTTCACAGTCATTCATAGTGACGTAACGATTGGAGAGGGTACTTGGATTGGAAGTAATGTCACCATTATGAATGGCACTACTATTGGAAAAAATTGTCGCATCTTCCCTGGCGCCGTGATTGGTGCCGATCCTCAGGATTTAAAATTCAATGGAGAAAAGACCACCGTCTCTATTGGCGACCATACCACTATCAGGGAATTTGTAACCATCAACAGAGGCACTTCTGATCGTTGGGTGACCAAAGTTGGAAGTAACTGTTTAATTATGGCCTATAGTCATATTGCACATGATTGTATTATTGGTAATAATTGTATTTTAAGTAATAGCGTACAAGTGGCTGGCCACGTAACATTAGGTGACTATGCTTGGATTGCTGGCGTAAGTGCGGTACACCAATTTGTGCATATTGGACAACATGCCTATATCGCTGGAGGTAGCTTGGTGAGTAAGGATGTACCACCTTATATTAAAGCAGTTCGAAATCCATTAAGCTATGGAGGGGTGAATAGTGTTGGGTTAAAAAGAAGAGGATTTGACTTAGAAAAGATCAACCATATTTTAGATATCTACCGCTATATTTTTAATAAAGGAATGAACACGACACAGGCACTTGCATTTATTGAAGAGGAATTACCTGCAACAGATGAGCGAGATGAAATTGTGACTTTTATTAGAGACAGTGGTAGAGGTATTATCAAGCGTTTTGTCAAAGGTGCATCAGAAGAAGATTAATATGCAAATCCACCTTACAGCGGCATCAAAAAGATTCAATAAGGAATGGATTTTCTCCAATCTAGATTTCAGTTTTGTCACTGGGCAACATTATGCGCTTATTGGAAATAACGGATCAGGTAAAAGCACACTACTACAAATTATTGCCGGCTACATTGGACTTACAAAAGGTCAGATGAATTGGGTGAATGCTGCTGGACAACCAATTGATAGTACAAATATTTACCAGCATATCAGTATTGCTGCGCCTTATTTAGAACTAGTAGAAGAGTTCACTGCCTTAGAACAAATCGCTTTTCATCAACAATTTAAATCCATTCAATCCGATATTCAAGCAATTGACATTTTAGAAAAAATTGGACTCAGTAAAGCAGCAGATAAACAAATCAGAAATTTTAGTAGTGGCATGAAACAAAGATTGAAATTGGCATTGGCCATTTTTGATCAAGCCCCAATCTTATTATTGGATGAACCATGTAGTAATTTAGATAAAGAAGGTATTCAAACCTACCAGCAGCTCATGCAAGCACACGCTATGCATAAATTAATTATTGTAGCAAGTAATGATGCGCAAGAATACCAATTTTGTTCGCAACAATTGTCACTTGCTGATTTTAAAAAATAAGCAAGTGTTTTAGCTCCTACTTGCAATCAACAAATTCAAATCGGTGTACTTTAAATTGCATTTTTGACTCATGTAAAAATCAGTCAATGAACCTTTGTATAAATAGACGCCTTCGCGAAGGTGTAATTGATGCCAGATAATTTCCTCTAAGCCGCCCTGATCTCCAATCTCCACCATTAAATGCATCAAGACATTGCTAATAGCTTGACTTGCTGTTCTGGCAAAACCACTTGGAATATTGGGTACCCCATAGTGAATGACATCATGCTTAATCACAATTGGATTTTCATGATTGGTCAATTCGGTGGTCTCAAAACATCCACCTCTATCTACCGCAACATCAATGATAATACTTCCAGGGCGCATATTCATCACCATCTCCTCAGTCACTACAATTGGCGCTCTACCAATTTCATTTGTCAAAGCGCCCACTGCTACTTCACAGGTTTTAAGTTGCTTGGCCAATATTTTTGGCTCAATCACAGAAGTCCACACACGTTGACCTAAATTATTTTGTAGTCTTTGAAGTCTAGACACATTGTTATCAAACACTTTAACACTTGCTCCCAACGCAAGCGCATTGCGCACTGCAAACTCTCCAGTGATATCTGCGCCAATCACCACTACTTTAGTTGGCGGAACCCCACTGATACCCCCCAACAAAACACCCTTACCTGAATTAAAATTACTAAGGTATTGTCCGGCAATCAACATCACCGCACTGCCTACAATCTCATTCATGCTTCTTAAGATAGGATAGTTTTGATTTTCGTCTTTAATATTTTCGATCGATAAAGCAGTAATTTTTTTCGACATCAATGCCACCAAAACTTCTTGTTTAATGGCAGATAAATGTAAAGGAGAAATGATGGTTTGATGCATTTGTAAAAAAGGCAAATCAGATTCGACTGGCGGCGCCGTCTTAATTAAGATTGGACATTGGTACACTGCAGCTTTTTCAAAAGCAATTTCTGCACCTGCTTCTGCATAATCTTTATCGGTATAACGGCTGCCTTTTCCTGCGCCAGATTCCACCATCACACGATGCCCATTGGCTACCAATACGCCTACTGCTTCTGGAATAAGGCCAACCCTATTTTCTTGAAACGCAGTCTCCTTTGGAATGCCAATCAACAATGGTTTTGCACTATGAGGGATATCCAAAACCTCTTCCTGTGTTTCATAGGAAAATGAAGGATGAATTTGGGGCTTGGTGACACTCATAAGAAATATTTTAATGAAGATACAAAAATACCAGAGATCCTAGAATAGGAAAAGGCCTATTCCGTTGACTCCTTTTATTGATTGATAAAAATCCTACGATGATCGGGATCAAGTGTTTCAATATGAATCACGACTGCGTTTTCGGGCACCAGATTAGGTGCTTTTTCTGGCCATTCCACCAATGACAAGTCCGCTTCTTCCATCGCCGACTCTACCCCTGCCTGCCTTGCCTCTGCAGCACTTTCTAGCCGATACCAATCCATATGGTAAATCAATTTACCCTGTACTTCATATTCGTTCATGATGGAAAAGGTAGGACTAGACATGGCTTGTTGAATACCCAATGCTTTTCCAATTGCAGCAATCAAGGTGGTTTTACCTGCCCCCATGGGTGCTTGAAAAACCCACACAGGCTGATTGGCATATTTTTTTACCAGTTGAGCTGCAATTTGATCGGTCTGTTCAAGGGTGTAGACTTGGTCCATATTGCAAATATAAAGCTTCAAATACAATCCTAAAATGGTTTCGTACCTTTATGTTATAAAAATTGCATCATGGAAAATATACAATGGAAAGTAGACGGTATGAGCTGTACCAATTGTGCATTGTCCATTCATAAATATCTTAGCAGCAAGGGCATACAAGAACCGAAAGTGAATTTTATGGAAGGCGAAGTGCAATTTGAATTGGAAGATGCCTCACAAAAACCAGCTTTAATAAAAGGGATACAAGGATTGGGATACAAAGTAAGAGGACAAGATGCTGAAGCACCCACAAAAAAATGGTTGGATAACAATAAAGAACGTGCCATCTTTTCATTGATTTTTACCCTTCCGCTTATACTACACATGATACCGGGTGTGCATATTCATTGGTTAATGAATCCTTATGTGCAATTGGGTTTAACCTTGCCTGTGTTTATTGTGGGCATGAACTACTTTGGAAAAAGTGCCATCAATAGTTTATTGCATGGCATCCCAAATATGAATGTATTGGTTTCTATTGGTGCCATTGCATCTTTTGGTTATAGTTTATATGGCACCATGATAGGACAAGGCGCACAGTTTGCTTATTATGAAACTACCGCTACTATTTTAACCTTTGTATTTTTTGGTAATTTTTTAGAAGACGCCTCTATAGAATCCACACAGCGTGCCTTAAAAGATTTAGTGAAAGCACAAAAAGTGATGGCCAATATGATTGTCTTTGATGAACATCATAAGGAAATTATTTTTAACGTTAGTGCAGACACTTTGAAAGTGGGTGATATTTTACTAATCAATTCAGGTGAAACAGTGCCTATGGATTGTAAAATTTTATCTGGCGAAGCAGAAGTCAACGAAGCCATTGTAACTGGAGAAAGTATACCGGTGCATCGTGTGATGAAGGACATTTTATTAGGAGGCAGTACCATCGAAAATGGCTCTGTTAAAGCCTATGTTACTGCTGTTGGTGATGAGACGGTGTTGGCTAACATTTTAAAAATGGTCAAAGCGGCGCAAGGTGAAAAACCACCTGTACAAATTTTAGCAGATAAAATTAGTGCCATCTTTGTACCCTTGGTGCTGGGAATTGCTTTACTTACTTTGATTGGAAATTATTTTTATACCAATATTGGTTTTAGTGAAAGTATGTTAAGGTCCATCGCCGTCTTGGTGATTTCATGTCCATGTGCCATGGGATTGGCCACTCCAGCCGCCATCGCCGTTGGACTTGGCAGAGGTGCCCGAAATGGGGTCTTATTTAAAAATGCAAAAAGCTTAGAAACTTTTAAAGATATTAAGCAAGTTGTTTTTGATAAAACAGGTACTTTAACCACCGGGCAATTTGAGTTAAGTGGTTTTCATATTGTACAAAATCAGCAAGCGCAAATTTCGGAGGATGCATTTAAAACCCTAAGCTACTCTTTAGAAAAATATTCTAATCATCCTATTGCGAATTGTATTAAAGCAACTTGGAATACAAAAGATGCCATTTCTTGGGCAAAAATAGAAGAAGTAAAAGGGATGGGGATTCAAGCAACAGATAAAGCCGGCAATACTTATTGGGCTGGATCCTTTAAAACATTGGAGGATAAAACAATTGAAGATGGTCATAATATCTATATTCAAAAGAACAATGAATTCATTGGGTGGATTGATGTAGCAGATCAAATTAGACCAGAAGCAAAAGAAGTAGTGGACCAATTACATCGTCAAGGCATTGCTACAATTTTATTGAGTGGAGACAGGTATGCAAAATGCCAACAAGTGGGTAACGCATTAGGTATTCAAAAAATTATTGCAGAACAAAGTCCTTCAGAAAAATTAGCCACACTCGATGCTTTAATTCAAATTGCGCCTACTGCAATGGTGGGCGATGGTATCAATGATGCCCCAGCACTCGCAAAAGCCACCATTGGCATTTCGTTGAGTAACGCATCCCATATCGCCATTCAAAGTGCACAAGTAGTTTTAATGAATAGCGGATTAAAGAATCTGCCGATGTCCTTGGTGTTAGGAAGAAAAACGTACGAAACTATTAAAGAAAACCTAGGTTGGGCCTTCTCTTATAATATCATTGCCATTCCTGTAGCCGCATTCGGGTTTTTAGGCACCTGGGGGCCAACCTATGGGGCCATGATCATGGCACTCAGTGATGTGGTCTTAGTGTTGAATTCATTAAGGTTATTTAAAAAGAAATTAGATTAAAATAAACAATTGATTTAATTGATTGGAAGCCTTAGTTGACATATTAAAAAAGCATTGGAACTACGATAGTTTTAGACCACAGCAACTAGCTGTGATTGAATCTATCCTTTCTGGTAAAGACACACTTGCCTTATTACCCACAGGTGCAGGTAAGTCCATCTGCTTTCAAGTGCCCACCATTTACCAAAGAGGTATTTGTATTGTCATTAGCCCATTGATTGCACTCATGCAAGATCAAGTGAAAGACTTAGTCTCAAAAAATTTAAAGGCCGTTTTATTAGGAAGCCAATTGAGTGCTCATGAAGAATCTGTCGTTTTTAAAGAGATTGAAGCAAAAAAATATCAATTCATTTATTGCTCTCCAGAAAAATTAGCACAGAAACATTTTCAAACTTTATTAAGTAGTTTACCCATTCAATTATTCGCTATTGATGAAGCACATTGCATTTCACAATGGGGCTACGATTTTAGACCAAGCTATCGTAAACTAGACTTTTTAAAAACGACTTTTCCTAAGGTCCCTATATTAGCAATGACAGCCTCTGCCATTCCTTTGGTTCAAAAAGATATGCTAAAGCAACTAGGCATAGAGGATGCCAATTTAATTACAGATCAATTTTTAAGGCCCAATCTAAGCTACCAAGTCAAAAAGGAAACGGTTAAGTTATTTGTCTTAAAGAATTTACTCAAAGACATACCTGGTTCTGTGATTATTTATTGCAACACAAGAAATAATGTGGCGCAACTTGTAAGTATGTTAAGCAGTTATGGATTTTCCGTTGCAGGATATCATGCAGGCATGGAATTGTACGAGCGCAAAAAAGTACAAGAGGAGTGGATGCAAGACCAACTTCAAATAATTGTCTCTACCAGTGCATTCGGGATGGGTATTAACAAAACCAATGTACGTGCAGTCATCCACTTTGATATTCCCGGCAGCATCGAGCAATACTATCAAGAAGCAGGAAGAGCCGGAAGAGATGGATTACCTGCAAAAGCAATCTTACTCTACCAGCAAAATGACTTGGACTATTGGAATCAGTTACAAGCAAAAAAGATTCCTCCAATCCCTGTTATTAAAAATGTATTTCAAGACCTTGCTGATTTTGTACAGCTACCAGTAGGAATGGGTGAACAACAACAATTTTTATTTGACTTTGAACTGTTTTGTTTACAATTTAAATGGGATAAAATCATTGCAAGAAATGCTTTGCAATGGATAGAACAAGAGGGACATGTAAAATTTTCGCCTAGTTCTTTCAAGCCCACATTAGTACAAGTCATTGAAAACCGAATTAGCATACAGTTATTTGAAAAACAATATCCCGAAACTGGATTTGTCTTACAAACTTTATTAAGGACCTATGGCGGTATTTTAGATAGCCCTCAGTATATCAATGAAGGTGTGCTTGCAAATTTATTACAACGCGATGTTGACTTTGTGCAAAGACAGTTAAAGCAATTACAACAATATGGCATGATTTCTTTAGAACAAAAAGCCAACCAGCCCATTGTACAATTTAAGTGGAATAGGGCATCAGCCGAATTCATGACCCTCAATTTAGACGAATATCAAGCAAGAAAATTAGCTTTCGAAGATCGTATTCAAGCAATGAAGGATTATATTGGGAATAGATTGGTCACTTGCAGAAACGTATTTCTTGCAAAATATTTTGGAGAAAAATCGCCTCAAAACTGCGGAATATGCGACCTTTGTAGCACTAATAAGCATTAGATAACTAATAAGCATTAGGTACATTTTTAACAAAAGATTGGAACCCCATTTTATAGGTTAAAAAATAAAATGTGTTTCTTTACACAAAGCAATAAATTATGGAAGATAAGAAGAAGTATAAAATCCTTTTATGCGAAGACGATAGCAATTTAGGTTTAGTTTTAAAAAACTTTTTAGAATTAAACGATTATGATGTTACCCTAGAAAGAGATGGTAGATTAGGTCTTGGTGCTTTTCAGCGTGAGAAATTTGACCTTTGTTTATTAGATGTGATGATGCCGAATGTGGATGGTTTTACTTTGGCCGAAGAAATCAGAGATATTGATCCAGATGTGCCTTTGTTCTTTTTAAGCGCAAAAACTTTAAAAGAGGATATCCTTCAAGGTTACAGACTTGGCGCAGATGATTATATTACTAAGCCATTTGATAGTGATGTGCTCATGCATAAAATTAAAGCCATCATCAAACGTAACGAGGAAGACCATAAAGTGACAGACAACCTTGAATTCGAATTAGGTGCTTATCATTTTAATCCGAAATTGAGGGAATTAAAAATTAGAGATAACAATCAAGTGCTTTCTCCTAAAGAAAATGAGTTATTGAAAATGCTTGCAGAGCACAAGAATGATTTATTGACAAGAGAAAAAGCATTGAAAAAAATATGGGGCAGTGATACTTATTTCAATGGAAGAAGCATGGACGTGTACATTGCTAAATTGAGAAAATATTTAAAAGAAGATAGCACAATTGAAATCGTCAATATCCATGGAAATGGGTTTAGATTGGTAGTGCAATAGATTTATTGTTTACTTTATTGTTGACTTTGTTGACTATCTAAATAATTCTGGATTGTCCCCAAAGCCTTGTCCCTTATGCTTTCCAAGGTGCTCATAGGCTTTAAAAGTCACTTCCCTTCCTCTAGGTGTCCTTTGTAGAAATCCTTCTTGGATTAAGAATGGCTCATACACTTCCTCAATAGTGCCTGATTCCTCCCCTACAGCAGTGGCAATGGTCGAGATCCCAACAGGACCACCCTTGAACTTTTCTATAATGGCAAGTAAGATACGGTTATCCATTTCATCCAATCCATGTTCATCCACATTCAATGCTTTGAGTGCATGTTGCGTGATGCCTAAATCAACAATGCCATCGTTTAGCACTTGCGCAAAGTCCCTTACCCTTCTTAATAAGCCATTGGCAATTCTTGGTGTTCCCCTACTCCTTCTTGCAATCTCCCCAGCAGCGCTTGAATCTACTTTCACTTCTAGGATGCCTGCACTTCTTTCAATAATTTTTTGCAAAACAGGTGCAGGATAATACTCCAATCTTGATTTAATTCCAAAACGCGATAACAACGGTGCTGTTAGCAGCCCACTTCTAGTGGTGGCACCAACCAATGTAAATGGATTTAAATTAATCTGAACAGATCTTGCATTGGGGCCACTATCAATTAAGATATCAATTTTGTAATCTTCCATGGCAGCATATAAATACTCTTCTACTACAGTGCTTAAGCGATGAATCTCGTCAATAAATAAAACATCATTGGGTTCTAAGCTGGTCAATAGACCCGCTAAATCGCTTGGTTTTTCAATGACAGGTCCGGAAGTTTCTTTAATCTGCACACCCATCTCATTGGCCACAATCCTGCTTAAGGTGGTTTTACCTAAGCCTGGAGGACCATGAAATAAAATATGATCTAATGCCTCTCCCCTTAGCTTTGCAGCCTTAATAAAAATGCTAATATTTTCAATTAACTGTGGCTGACCCGCAAAAGCATCCATGACAGCAGGACGAATTGTATTTTCAAATTCTCTGTCCTGTGCTGGTATATTTTGAAAGGGCCTGTCCAAGTTTGGGTTTGACATTGGTTGTATTATTTTGAAGCAGGCATCGCCTTTTCCAATAAGTGTTTGTAAATAAATTGATTTTTCAAGTCCGTAAAATGCTTGCCTTTGGCACCTCCCCAACCATGACGACCTCCAGGGTACAACATGAATTCAACTGGCTTGCCTTGCTCTTGCAATGCACTCAATAATTGAATAGAATTTTGCATATGTACATTGTCATCCATTGTGCCATGTACCAATTGTAATACCCCTTTAAAGTTTTTAAGATGTGTCATGACATTACTAGACTTATATCCTTCAGGATTCTCTGCTGGCGTATCCATAAAACGTTCTGTATAATGAGAGTCATATAATTCCCAAGCCGTTACACTTCCGCCTGCCATAGCATGTGTGAATACAGATGCACCATATGTCAATGCATAAGTGCTCATATAACCACCATAACTAAATCCAATCATCGCAATCTTAGTAGGATCTGCCTGACCATTGGCGATAAACCATTTTGCCATGGTCATATAATCCTCCATTTCCCAATGGCCCAAGTCACGGTACATATAATTCACGCCCTCTTTTCCAAAATGTCCGCTCGCTCTATGATCAAATGCCACTTGAATTAAACCTTCTTCTGCCCATGCTTCTTTAGTTGCGTTAGAAGACCAACTGTCCATCACTGTTCCAGCATTTGGCCCACCATAAATACTTACCAATAATGGATACTTTTTATTTGGATCCATATTCTTAGGCCAAGTCACCAAGGCAGGTAATTCAAATAAACCATCGGCACTCTTAATACGAATCAATTCTGTTTTAGCCAACTTAGTCGCATCAAAATTAGCAGATGTTGCAGTACCTAAAACTTCTACTGTTTTCTTTTGTGCGTTGATTAGCGCCATTGTAGTTGGTGTTTGTACATTGCTGTACACCGTTACAAAGTTTTTTGCATCTGGTGCTAAATACACTTGTGCATTATTATAATCTCCAACGGTTAATCTTTTTTGATTCTTACCATCAAACCCAATAGAGTATAAATCAATCCTAGCGCTACTTTCAATACCTCTTGCTGTAAAATAAATGGTCTTACTTTTTTCGTCAATCTGACGAATACCTAATATGGTAAATTTGCCATTGGTAATTGGATATTGCAATTTGCCTTCCATGTCATACATATACAATTGATTCCATCCACTTGCATCCGCTTGCGCAATGTATCCTTTGTTGTTTGGGATAAAATTAATTCTACCTCCGTTTCTGTCTTCTAGATCAATCCATGTTTTTTGGTATTCTGTATACACCGGTTTTTTTGCACCTGTGCTCATATTCAATTCATAAATTTTTAGGTTATTTTGACCACGATCCATCCAACTCAACCACATACTATTGTTATTTGGATTCCAAATAGGCCATCCGAAATATTGATCTTCCATTTCATTAAAGTCAGCCCATGTAATGCTTCCGCCATCGGGTGTTGTCCATCCAATTTTTACTGTTGGATTTTGATCTCCCGCTTTTGGATACCTTGTTTCTTCTACAAAGCCATGCTGTCCTTCACTATTATAGATTGGGAACATAGGCACTTTGCGCTCGTCAAAACGCATAAATGAAATATACTTACTATCAGGACTCCACCAGAAGGCACGGTACTGTGTTGAACGACCAAAGATCTCTTCAAAGTATACCCAGCTTGCATAACCATTTAAGATGCCAGTAGCACCATCACTGGTGATAGCCACTTCCTTTTTTGTTGCAAGGGATAAAGTGTATAAATTATTGTTCTTAGTATAGCCAACATAATTTCCATCAGGTGATAAAGTTGGATTTTTTTCTTCTGTGGCGTCAAAAGTCAATTGCGTCTCTGTTCCATTTTCTTTTAAAAAGACATCTCCCTTTTTTAGGTAGACCGTTTTTTCTGTTGGCACCACATCCGCTGGCGCAATACTATATTGCTTTGTAGTTAGATTGTACACATAATTTTTTGGAGCAGCATCCTCTCCTCTTTTAGTGTTCAATACAAATTGATTGTTGTCCACCCAACGTATAAAACGAGGCAAACCATTTTGAGACATTTGTGCTATTGATGAAGAAGATAGCAAACTGAAAACGACTGCAAATAAGATTATTTTTTTCATAGTATTTAATTTTATGCTAAATCACCACATTGATCATTTTACCTTTTACGAATATGAGTTTTTTTATTGGTTTTTCTTCTATCCATTTTTGAATCAATTCATTATTGAGTACAATTTCCTGCACCTGTGCCTCTGTAGCATCTAAAGCAATCGCAATATTAGCCCTCACTTTACCATTGATACTTACAGGATACTCCTTAGAAGTCTCTGTCACATACTGCGCATCAAAGATTGGGAAGGGTGCATCTAACACTAATTCTTGATTGCCAATTAAGGACCAAAGTTCTTCACTAATATGCGGTGCATAAGGGGCTAATAGAACAAGCACCTGCGCTAAGACTTCTTTTTTATGACAACCCAAGTCAAACAATTCATTCACGCAAATCATAAAACTACTCACTGCAGTATTGTAACTATGTCGTTCGGTATCCTCTTCAATTTTTTTAATGGTTTTATGCAGCACTTTTAATTCTGCTGGCGTCGCTTTTTCGTCTACCCACATTTGACCTTTCATCTCGTCATAAAATAACCTCCATAGTTTTTTCAAGAATCGGTGCACGCCTTCTATGCCTTTGGTATCCCATGGCTTACTTTGTTCCACTGGTCCTAAAAACATTTCATACATTCTAAAAGTATCGGCGCCATATTTTTCAACCAGCACATCTGGATTCACGGTGTTGAATTTGGACTTAGACATTTTTTCTACTTCCACACCACAAATATATTTTCCATCTTCTAATTCAAAACTGGCATTGGCATAATCTGGTTTCCATAATTTGAATGCTTCCGTATCCAATATATTTCCATCTACAATATTCACATCCACATGCAGTTGATCCACTTCCATGGTCTTTGCTAATCCGGCAGAAACAAATACCTGAGTCCCTCTTTTACGGTATACAAAACGTGAACTTCCTTGAATCATTCCTTGATTCAATAATTTTTTAAAGGGTTCATCAAAACCAATATGTCCTAAATCATATAAAGCTTTGGTCCACATTCTGCTGTATAATAAATGCCCAACGGCGTGTTCTGTTCCACCAATATATAAGTCTACCTGACCCCAATAATCACTCACTTTTCGATCACAAAATGAAGTGGTATTATGCGGATCCATATACCTTAAAAAATACCAACTACTACCCGCAAATCCAGGCATGGTATTGGTTTCATAATGATTGGATTTCCATTCTTCGATATTTGCAAGTGGCCCTTCTCCGTCTGGACCAGGTCCATAATTTTCGACTGTGGGCAATAATAAAGGCAACTCACTTTCAGATAATGGATACGCAATCCCATTTTTCCATTGAATTGGGAAAGGCTCTCCCCAATAACGCTGTCTACTAAATGCCGCATCGCGCATACGGAAATTAACTTTCTTTTTTCCAATACCCATTGCTTCTAATTTTTCAATGACAACAGCAATGGCGTCTTTTTGAATCATCCCATTTAAAAAATCACTATTGGATAAAATGCCTTCCTTGGTTGGATTGGCGGCTGTTCCGTCATAGGCAGCTCCAATGATATTGGTAATAGGAATATTAAAATGTTGCGCAAATTTAAAATCACGATCATCGCCACAAGGCACGGCCATAATCGCACCAGTACCATATCCTGCAAGAACGTATTCAGAAATCCAAATTGGAATGTGTTGTTGATTGAATGGATTTACAACATAAGCACCTGTAAAACATCCTGTAATTTTTTTCTCTGCAATACGCTCTCTTTCGCTTCTGCTTTTTACATAAGCAATATAGTCGTCAACAGCTTGTTGATGCGTTGCGGGTACAATTTCTTGTATCAATGCATGTTCTGGCGCGACCACTAAAAAATCTACTCCAAAAACGGTATCTGGTCTTGTGGTATACACTGTGACAATCGCAGTATGATCCGCTACTTTAAAATCAATTTCAGCACCATAACTTTTTCCGATCCAATTCGCTTGCATTTCTTTCATTGCTTCGCTAAATTGAATGGTATCTAATCCAGTCAATAATCGATCTGCATATTCAGTGATACGTAAATACCATTGACGTAATTTCTTTTTTTCTACAGGATGACCTCCTCTTTCACTGTATCCATTAATCACTTCGTCATTGGCTAAGACGGTGCCCAATGCAGCACACCAATTCACTTCACCAAATCCACAAAATGCCAATCGGTATTGCATCAACAGATCTTGTTGTGCTTTTTCATCCCAGCTACTCCATTGATCGGCAGTAAAATTCAAACTAGGATCCGCTGGACAAACATGATGAAGATTGCCTTCTTTTTCAAATGCTTTTACCAATTCAGAGATTGGATTGGCTTTGTTTAAAGTACGGTCAAAATAGCTATTGAACAATTGTAAAAAAATCCACTGCGTCCATTTATAGTAAGTGGCATCACAGGTTCTCACTTCTCTATCCCAATCGTAACAAAATCCAATATTATCTAATTGACTTCTAAAATTATCAATATTATTATGGGTACTTTTGGAAGGATGCACCCCATGCTCTAGGGCATATTGTTCTGCAGGTAATCCAAAAGCATCATAACCCATTGGGTGTAACACATTGAATCCCTTTAATCTTTTATACCTACTATAAATATCAGAAGCGATATAGCCTAAAGGATGGCCCACATGTAAACCAGCCCCACTTGGATAAGGGAACATATCTAAGACATAACATTTTGGCTTATCGCTTTGATTGGAAACCTGATATGCTTTCTGATTTTTCCAGCTCGATTGCCATTTTTTTTCGATTGTCCTAAATTGATACTCCATCTGCTAAATTTTCTTAAAAATCTGTAATTTTTCGGTTTTGAATCTTTAGGCCCAACATACCTCTTATTTTTAACAAAATGGGTATAATTCGACCTTTGCAAATGTAAGTGTTTAGCGTTCAAAACCCTACATTTGCAGAGCGAACAAGTAAAATTTTAATGCCATGGCAGTATCCGGAAATGGATCTTTAAAGAGAAGCAAACCAAACTATATCTACAGCATTGTTGGAGTAGCCATTGTGTTGTTCATTATGGGGATCATGGGTTGGTTTTTCTTGAACCTCCATGCGATTGGAGACAATTTTAAAGAGGACATCAGAATTAGCGTTTATCTAAGAACTGCCGATAAAAATACAGTAGGTAAAATTCAAGCCTTTATTGCTGCCGCACCTTACGCTAAAAATGTAGAATATGTTGACAAAGAAAAAGCAAAAGCAATTTGGAATAAGGAGAATAACGAGGATTGGTCAAAAATTTTAGCTGTCAACCCATTGCCAGAAAGCATTGATTTTTTTGCTAAGGCAGACTATGTGAATCCAGATAGTTTAGCTTCCATAACCGAAAGCATTCTTAGCAATTTTAAAGCCGATGTGGCGGATATTCAATATCCAAAAAGTTTAGTCACTAATTTAAATGAGCGTGCAACTAAAATTGGCTTCATCTTTTTAGTGCTGTCTGTTATTTTATGCGCCATTGTGATTATAAGTATTGACAACACCATTCGCTTGGCCATGTTTAGTAATCGCTTTTTAATTAAGACCATGCAAATGGTGGGTGCAACAAGAAACTTTATTTCAAAACCACTTGTGATGCGTGCTTTAATGAATGGCCTAATCAGCGCTTTCATTGCCATCTTTTTATTGTTTGGATTGATTCAGTGGGCAAGTTCACAATTTCCTCAACTTCAAACCTTACAAGGTATAGGGAATAGTTTATTATTATTTGGAGGGTTGATCCTCATTGGTGTTAGCATCTCTGTATTCAGTACTTATCGAAGCGTAATCAAATATTTAAAAATGAAATTAGACGAACTATATTAATCTAACTATTATGAAAGAAAAAAATACAAAAAGATCTTTAGACTTATTTGGAAAATCCAATTACACTTGGATGATCATTGGTGCCGTATTGATTATTGCAGGTATGTTTTTAATGACTGGAGGTAAAAGTGCCGATCCAAATGTATTCAATGAAAATGAAGTGTATAGCTTTAGAAGAATCACACTTGCACCATTGTGTATTATTGCCGGTTTCATTGTAGAAATATATGCTTTGTTTAAGAAAGCTTAAACCTCATTATACTTATTGAGAGCGATGCCTGCATCGCTCTTTTTTTTAACCGACACTATGAATACGATACAAACAATTATCATTGCCATCATTGAGGGCATCACCGAATTTTTACCGATATCGAGTACAGCGCACATGAAATTTGCCAATCCATTTTTGGGCATTGCGGATAGTCCTTTTGTAGACCTTTATGAAATTGTAATTCAATTTGCAGCTATCCTTTCGGTGGTGGTGATTTATCGCAAGGAATTTTTCAATTTTAAAGACTACCCATTCTATTTAAAATTACTGTTAGCAGTGTTGCCGGCATTGGTGTTTGGCGCCTTATTAAAAAAATACATTGATGCTGTTTTAGATAATTTATGGGTCATTGCAATTGTCATGGTACTAGGTGGTATTGCTTTGATATTTATAGACCGCTATTTTAAAAAGCAAGTGGCTCCTATAGACCATGCGCCTATTCAATTTAAACAAGCATTTTGGGTGGGATGTTTTCAGGTATTGGCGATTGTCTTTCCTGGACTTAGCCGAAGTGCGGCGACGATTATTGGTGGCCTTAGCCAAAAATTAAGCAAAAAAGCGGCTGCAGAATTTTCATTTTTTCTTGCTGTGCCTACGATGCTCGCTGCCTCTGCCAAAAGTACTTTAGATGTATACCAAGACCACCCAGAAGTATTTGTGGCAGACAATCTAATGAATCTATTGATTGGCGGGTTGGTTGCTTTTTTAGTGGCATTGGTCAGTGTTAAATTCTTTATTCAATTTGTCCAAAAAAGAGGCTTCTCTCTATTTGGTTGGTACCGTATTGCCTTAGGTTTAACCATGCTTGCATGGCTCTTCCTTCAAAAAGCCTAATGGATTTAATTTTAGATTAGCAATTATTCGTATTTTGGG
>JBMOFB010000018.1:0-21862 GCA_049314475.1 Sediminibacterium sp. | reverse complement strand
TTTACCTGCATCAATACTCGCGAATCTTTCCTGCTCATGTAGCTGTTCCTGAAGCCAATAAAAATAGCTCAGACTACTTGTAGATAATAACAAGGCAGCAAAACAACATATAGCAATCACTTTTTTCAAGAAACCTAAGGTACGGAAAAAGCTACGAAATTATTATTGGTAATTGGATTGCTATTTAAAGTCCTATTTGTAGCCAAGCCCAGGATCGAACTGGGATTTAGCGCTTCGGAAACGCTTGTACTAACCATTGTACGACAAGGCCATAAACAAAATTATGAAATTGCGCCAATAATTTACCGTCGTAATAATACTTTAATAGCCGCGGGCAAGAAAATGGGCGTGGGTAAACTGCTCATAATCTTGAAATCATCTAGTAAGGTGGATGTATTGGATAAGAATTTAAAAACAGTGGCTGCACTATTTTTCTTAAATATGCGGGCAAATATTTCATCGCCAGCCATTTTTTGATGTTCTAGAATATGCAATAATACAGCATCGTAAAACTGATGCCTTGTATGATGCACAGCAGGATTCAAGGCTTGATTCAATTTTAATTGATGTACAATCTGTTGTGTTTGTTGTTGAATAAATTGAAAAGCATAACCAGTACTCGCCTTAACTGCATCCCCTATGGTGCCTATTGAAACAACCGCGCCAACATTGGAAGTCAACTTTTTTGAGGTCATAGGTATCGCACCCATTTCGGTATGTTGAATTTGATAGGCTAGTCCTTTGTAATGCTCCTCCATATAAACATTTAGTACCTCGTCATATTTTGACTCCACCAAAATAGAAGGAGAAAATAAAGTATACTCTACCAATGCTTTTTTATCTGTAATAGGAAGCAAATACATAAATGCTGTTGCATCCATTTGAGGCACATTAAAATCCATTAGCCTTGCTATACGCTCATCAAAAACAGGGACATCAAATTCCACCACAATGCCTTTAAAATGTTGCCAAAGTGTTGATTGGATGCGATCACCGTTGATACTTGAAAATACATAGTCTGCAATTGCAGTCCCCCCCTCCCAATTGACCCTTGCACTAATGGATTTGATAGGGTCAATATTTAAAATCTTTGACGCAACCCATTCCACATTGTCAAAACCTTTTGCAAAGTCACTAACATATCGATAAAAATCAACTCCTTGTATCATTTTGTATTCAAAAGGCGCAGTGGGTAATGATCGATGCATCTCCCCTTTTATTACTTCTATACTGGACCATTTTTTACAAACAATAGATTCAAAGGGGCCAATGCTATCTTCCCAAAAACACCAAGTGCGGTCATTGCCTTTATTAAAATTGGCATCCACCACCAAGATCTTTTTTTGGCTTAGTAAAGGATCCTGCAATAAATGGTATAACAAAGAATAGCCGGCGCAACCTGCACCGGCTATTATAAAATCATATTTTTTTTCGACTTGCAATGCGTTATGCTTTGTTTTGTATCATTTCGTCACGCTTTACTTTGTCCCAATATTTTTTAGCTACAATCAACATACCAAAACTTTCACTATCTTCTTTACCCAAATGTTTGTGGTGCATTTTATGTGCCCAACGAATGGCTTTGATATATCGATTATTAGATTTTGTAAACCATTTGATTCTCTGATGAATAATCACTTCGTGTACAATAAAATAAGCCAACCCATACATGGCCACACCAGTTCCAATACCCGATAACCATGGCATGGCATTAAATGTACCATAAAAAATACAAGCCATACTTGGAATCGCAAAGATTAAGAAGAAGGCATCGTTCTTTTCAAAAATATGGCCCGTTGGTTGATGGTGATCTTCGTGTAAATACCATAAAAAACCATGCATGACATATTTATGTGTTAACCAAGTAATACCTTCCATAATGGCGAAAGTCGATAACATAGAAAATAAAAAAATCATACAATAAGATTTAATAATGTAAAGGTACTATAACAAATTTAAGCTTGCTCTAATTTTTGCTTTGAAAACAATAAATAATTTACCATAATCTGGAATCCTAATTCTGGTGCTTAATAAAGCAGCATGATTGGTCTGTTTAATCTTATTAAATAAAGCATAGTAGTATTTAAACGCAACATATACACCAAAACGACAAGGAAGCGGCAGCGCCTTGATGCCATCTAACGCTGCATCAAAATCTGCTTGTATATCCGCTTCTATTGCTTGCTTATCCGCCAGGCTAAAATTACTGAAATCGCAATTTGGAAAATACATGCGCTCCATACCCACAAAATCTGCTTTGATATCTCTTAAAAAATTCACTTTTTGGAAAGCAGCACCTAAGCTTTGCGCAGCAGGTTTCAATGTTTCATATTGCGCTTCGTCCCCATTACAGAATATTTTTAAACACATCAAACCCACCACTTCGGCACTTCCAAAAATGTATTGATTGTAACTTGCTTGATCATGTGACTGCTGTGAAAGATCCATCTCCATGCTGTATAAAAATGCATCTAATAAAGCCCTGTCAATATTAAATTGATTGTAGGTCAATTGAAAACGATGTAAAATTGGATTCAAGCTTATTCGATTTTCCAATGCAGCATAAGTATCTGCCTTGAACGCAGTTAGTAATTTTGCTTTGTCATACTCATGAAAAGTATCAACAATCTCATCTGCAAATCGCACAAATCCATAAATATCATAAATTGGTTGATGCAGTGACTTGTCCAATAATCCTATAGCAGAAGAAAAACTAGAACTGTACATTAAAGTAGTAGATTTACTACTTTGTGCGGTGACTTCGTTGTATAATGTTAATGAAGACATATCGAATTATGCTTTATGTTTTTGATTAACAAGTTTAGCCACCACCTCTCCACTAATTAAACTTGGTGGTACGCCAGGACCAGGCACTGTTAATTGACCTGTGTAATATAAGTTATTTACTTTTTTACTCTTACAACTTGGTTTTAAATTGGCGGTCTGCAATAATGTATTTGCCAAGCCATAGGCATTGCCTCTAAAGGAATGGTAGTCTTCTTTAAATTCTTTCACTGCAAAAGAGCGCTTGTACACAATTGAACTTCTTATAGACTGACCAATACGTTCCTCAAATCGTTGAATAATCATCTCAAAATACTGGTCTCTAATTTCTTCTGTATCTCCTTCTAACCCGGCTGCAATGGGAATCAATAAAAATAAATTTTCACAGCCTTCTGGTGCCACAGTCGGATCTGTCACCGATGGTGCACTTGCATAAAATAAAGGTCTTGTAGGCCATTTTGGATCGGAGTAAATTTCATGTCCATGTAAACCAAAATCTGTATCAAAAAATAATTGATGATGCAATACCCCTTCTAATTTTTTATTCAATCCTACATAATACAATAAGGAACTTGGTGCCATCACCCTTGAATCCCAATACGCTGCAGAATAAGATTGATATGCTGGTGCTAATAATTTAGTTTCAATATGATGATAATCTCCTGCACCAATCAATACATCCATAGCGTATTGTTGCTTTTCGCCTGTTGCAGTTTTCAAAGTATAGACTGCAACCGCTTTACCAGCTTGTACATCAATCGATGTCACTTCCTCCCCTAATTTAAATTGAACGCCTAAAGAAATTGCTAAATCATACATGCCTTGTACAATACTATACATACCAAATTCAGGATACCAAGTACCGCCTTTGATATCTGCATAATTCATCAAGCTATATAAGGCTGGTGTTTTTTCTGGAAGCGCACCTAAGAATAATACTGGAAATTCCATCAAAGATTGAATGGAAGGATGTTTAAAAAATTTAGCCACATGTTTTTTCATAGATTGAAACACATCTAATTTAAACACCCCTTTTACTAAATCCATATCCAAAAATTCTGTCAATGACAGACCAGGATTGTGCACTAGTTTTCCAACACCAACGTCGTATTTAAATTTAGCCTCCGCCATAAAAGCATCCAATGCTTTAGCTGCGCCAGGCTCCACCGATTCTAATAAATTTTGTAATTCGTTGTAATTGGCTGGTATATCCCAACCTTCTTTTTCAAAATAAACTCTGTAAGAAGGGTCCAGTCTTTTAAGTGCGTAATAGTCACTTACTTTTTTACCAAAGACATTAAAATACCTTTCAAAAATGTCTGGCATCCAATACCAACTTGGACCCATGTCAAATGTAAAACCTTCTGATGTAAACTTTCTTGCTCTACCACCAGGTAAATCGTGCTTTTCAATCACTGTGACTTCCCAACCCATTTTTGCTAAGAAACTTGCAGCAGATAAACCTGCAAAACCCGCTCCTATAACAATTACTTTTTTTGATGTCGATGACATGAATTTAATATCGTTGAATTTTTTGCTTTAAAATTTTTCTAGCAAAGTGAATTCTACTTTTGATTGTACCTAGAGGCTCATTTAGCGCTTCTGCAATTTCATTGTACTTGTACCCTTCGTAATACAAATTAAATGGTGTTCTAAATAACTCAGGTAAATCATGTATGAATTGATTTACTTCCTTCAAATTTAAGTTAGTTATTCCATCATTCACCACCTTATTAAAAGTTTGGTCAATTAAAAAGTCATTTGGGCTATTGTCCAATACAGTTGATTGCTTGGCTTTACGGCGATAATCATTGATAAAAATATTACGCATAATCGTGTACAACCATGCTTTAATATTGGTTCCAACATTGTACTTGTCTTTATTGGAAATAGCTCTGTATAAAGTGTCTTGGTACAAATCTTTAGCAGACTCGTGATCCTTTGTAAGATTGATTGCAAATGGTCTTAAAAACTCCGCATTCTCGGTCAATAATAAGCTGAATTCTGCGTTTGACATACAATTATGTTTAATGTTTGAGGAATAAAGTTAAACATAATAATTTGAGAAAAGGTCATTTTTGTTTAATTATTTTTAAAAAATATTAAACAAAATGGGTCAGGGTCCATAAAATGACGGCCCTAGAAGCTGTAAAGCATTGTAATAGAAATACTTAGGTGAACAGCGCTCATGGCTCGAATTCACTTTATCTACAGTAATGTTGAGAAAGAATGAGGGAGGATGTGGAAGGATGAGGAAGCATAGAGCTAATTTAAGGTTGTATCAACCTACAACTAACCTTAAATGTCTTGTAAGAAGGCAATTGTCTCGGACAAACTTCGCTTCAAATGGATATTTGGAGAGATTTTGCCCTTGTACTCTTGTATCAATTGACCAGATAAAATAATTGGTATTTGCTGATTGATGGTTGCTAAATTGGTAAAGAATTTATCCAATTTGAAGTTTTTAGCAGGCATCGTAATATGGCAGTATAGATAATCTACTTTCTTGAATTCAGTTAAATATTTCAGGTCAACCATTGGTACGTTTGTGCCTAAATAATCTACATAAATCCCCTTCTGCTTTAATAAGAAATGCACATACAATAAGCCCAATTCATGGTATTCACCTTCTGGAAGGAATAATACGATTCTCTTAGTATAGGTCAACAATGGCGTTAAACGCTCAATGCCTAAAATAATTTTTTGACGTACAATATTGGTCGCTAAATGTTCTTGTGCCGGGTTAATATGATTGGTAACCCAAAGAATACCCACGCGCTCTAAATAAGGGAAGATGATTTCGTTGATTGTTTTTTCGATTCCTTTTTGGCCAATGTATAAGTCTAATTGGCGCTCAAATGCAACCATGTTTAAGCTTACCATTTCCTTGATCAAGGCATTCACCACACGCTCTTTTTGAGCATCCAACTGGTTTAGAGCCATAATCTTTTCTTCCATCTGCTCAGAAGACATTTTATCTATATGAGAGATCTTGAACCCGTATTTATTTAATAAAGAAACGTTTAAAATCACCTTTAATTCATCTGCAGAATAAGACCTGATATTGGTTTCAGTTCTTTGAGGTTGCAAGAAGTTATAGCGCTGCTCCCAAATACGAATGGTGTGCGCTTTAATTCCAGAAATTTTCTCTAAATCTTTGATGGTATAAGATGACATACCATAAAAACAACAATTTGTCTGAATAGTTCAGTCAAATTTGAAATAAGTATTTTAAAAGTACTTTTGTCTAATCATTAAAGCTATTAATAGACATTCAGTGAACAAAACTACTTTTTCAACCCTCGTAAATATTCCCCGTAGCCACTCTTAGCATACTTATCGGCTAAAACAAGCAATTGTGCCTTATCAATAAAGCCCATTCTAAAGGCCACTTCCTCAATACAGCCTATTTTCTGGCTTTGACGCTTCTCAATCACACGAACAAACTCACAAGCATCCGCCAAAGATTCAAATGTACCTGTATCCAACCATGCGGTACCTCTATTCATGATTCCAACTTGTAATTGCTTACGCTCTAAGTATATTTTGTTGACGTCTGTAATTTCAAACTCACCTCTTGGAGATGCTGGGATATTCTTAGCAATTTCAACCACACTGTTATCATAAAAATACAAACCTGGTACTGCATAATTTGACTTAGGCGCTTTAGGTTTTTCTTCTAGTGACAAGGCATTATTGTTTTCGTCAAATTCTACCACACCATATCTTTCTGGATCATTCACCTCGTACGCAAACACCGCAGCACCATTTACATCATTGAATGATTGTACTAGTTTACTAAAGCCTGCACCATAAAAAATATTGTCTCCTAAAACTAAAGACACTTTATCCTGGCCTATAAAATCAGCACCAATCACAAAAGCTTGTGCAAGTCCATTGGGCACGGCTTGTACCGCATAACTAAATTTGCAGCCTATTTCGGTACCATCACCCAATAATCGTTTAAATTGATCATTGTCCTCTGGTGTAGTGATAATCAACACTTCCTTAATACCTGCTAACATCAATACAGACAAGGGATAGTAAATCATTGGCTTATCATAGATAGGCATTAATTGCTTGCTAATTCCTTTTGTGATAGGATACAATCTTGTACCTGATCCACCTGCTAAAATAATTCCCTTCATACTATTCTTTTTAGTGTTTATGCTTTCGCACTTTGTGCTCAAATCATATGCAATTATACTAGGCTTGCCGCGTATTCAGCAAAGCTGCCTAATGTTTTGTCTTTTTCTGAAAATATCAATTCCGAGCTTGGCAATTGCCAATCAATATTTAAATCAGCGTCGTTATACATGATACCCACTTCGTTACCTGGCTCGTAAAATTTATCTACTTTATAAAAGAAAGTAGCATATTCACTTAACACCACAAATCCGTGCGCAAAACCTGCAGGCACAAAAAATTGTTTATTATTATCCGCTGTTAATTCAATGGCATGATGTTGACCAAAACTTGGTGATCCTTTTCTTAAATCCACAGCTACATCTAATACAGCACCTTCTAACACCCTCACTAATTTTGCTTGCGCTGCTGCACCTCTTTGCATGTGCAATCCTCTTAAAACGCCTTTAGAAGACCTAGATTGATTGTCTTGTACAAACTCAATATCCAATCCTGTAGCTGCTTTAAAGTCCCTACTGTTATAGGTTTCAATAAAATAACCACGCGCATCGCCATTCACTTTCTCGTGAATGATAAAACAATCTTTCAAGGGGGTCTGTTCTACTCTCATTATCTGTTTGTATACATTTCGCTATAGTATTGTTGGTAAGCTCCACTGGTGACATTTGTCAACCAGGCATCGTTGTTCAAATACCAATCAATCGTTTCGGCTAAGCCTTGTTCAAAAGTCAAAGAAGGACTCCATCCTAATTCCTTATTTAATTTTGTGGCGTCTATTGCATAACGACGATCATGCCCTGGACGATCTTTCACATAAGTGATCAAAGTTTCGCTCTCTCCTTTTGCTCTTCCTAATTTTTCATCCATCTGTGCACACAATAATTTTACCAAATCAATATTCGTCCATTCATTGAATCCTCCAATATTATAAGTGTCTGCACGCTTCCCTTGATGGAAGACTAAATCAATCGCACGCGCATGGTCTTTTACAAATAACCAATCTCTTGTGTACAAGCCGTCACCATACACAGGCAATGGTTTTTTAGTGATGATATTGTGAATGAACAATGGAATTAATTTCTCTGGAAAATGATTCGGGCCATAGTTATTAGAACAGTTAGAAATCACCGTTGGTAAATGATAAGTCTCGCCATACGCTCTTACAAAATGGTCGCTCGCAGCTTTACTTGCCGAATAAGGAGAATTTGGATCATACGGTGTGGTCTCGGTAAACAAGCCTTCCTTGCCTAAGCTACCATACACTTCGTCTGTGGAGACATGGTAAAACAAATGATCTCTTTGATTGTTCCAAGAACCATCATGTGCTTTTTCGTAACTCAAATCATCCTTCCAATATTCCTTCGCCGTATTTAATAAGTTCACCGTACCAATCACATTCGTATACACAAAATCCAAAGGTGAAACAATGCTTCTATCTACATGGGACTCTGCTGCTAAATGGATGACATCCGTAATCGCATGCTTAGTAAATATTTCTTTCAAGGCAGCTGCATCTAAAATATCTGCTTTTACAAAATGATAGTTCGCAGCATGCTCAATGTCCTTTAAATTTTCTAGGTTGCCTGCATAGGTCAATGCATCTAAATTAAAGATCTGATAATCGGGGTATGTATTGACAAATAAACGCACTACATGCGATCCAATAAAACCCGCTCCTCCGGTAATTAAAATGTTCTTTTTCATGGTCATTTATGAGGCTCAAAGATATTAATAACGACATATATATTGGAAAGTAATTTGACCATAAATGGTTTAATAACCCAAGATTCTTACTACATTTAAATCCTAAAGTGGTGAAAATGATACAAAAGGAAAGATATTATGCATTGGACGTTTTTAGAGGGGCAACGGTGGCCTTGATGATTCTTGTAAACAACCCTGGTTCTTGGGGACATATTTTTAGCCCTTTAGCGCATGCTAGCTGGCATGGATGCACGCCCACTGATCTGGTTTTCCCATTCTTTTTGTTTGCTGTTGGAAACGCCATGGCCTTTGTGATGCCAAAATTTGAAAAAGGAACGCCGACTGATTTTTGGAAAAAAGTAGTGAAAAGAACAGTATTGATTTTCTTAATTGGGTTGTTTTTAAATTGGAGCCCTTTTGTGAAGTGGTCGGATGGACATTTAGTGGCAAAGACCTGGGAGAATATGCGCATTTTTGGTGTCTTACAAAGAATCGCCCTTTGTTATTTTTTCGCATCTGTGATCGTCTATTATGGCAAATCTAAAATGGCTTTTTATATAGGTGGATTGATATTAATTGCCTATTGGATGTTGTGTTTTTTATTGGGTGCCCAAGGGCATCCCTATAGTTTATCTGGATTTTTTGGCAATGCGATAGATCAAACTATTTTAGGGGTGAGTCATATTTATAAAGGTGAGGGTGTTCCATTTGATCCGGAAGGATTAATCAGTACAATCCCCGCCATTGTACAAGTGATTTTTGGTTTTTTAGTGGGTGAATACATTCAAGCAAAGGGCAAGAGTTTCGAAATGCTTGCACAGTTATTGTTAGCTGGTGTGGTATTGGTTTTAGCAGGTTACATTTGGGACTTTAGTTTCCCCATCAACAAAAAAATATGGACCAGTAGTTATGTTCTGTATACTTCTGGTTTAGCCATCATTACTTTAAGTGTACTCATCTATTTATTAGAATTCAAAAATAGTCAAGGTAGATGGAGCCATTTCTTTGATGTGTTTGGCAAGAACCCATTGTTCATTTTTGTACTCAGCGGATTTTTGCCAAGAGTACTAGCTTTATTAAGATGGGTGGATCATACCAATGAAAAAGGGGAACCAGTTTACACTTCTGCGCTACCTTGGTTTTACCAACATATTTGTAAAAACATTTCGAGCGATCTGCGTGTAGGCTCTTTTGTATATGCCATCTGCTTTATCGCCTTCTTTGCAGTACTTGCAAATATCTTAGACAAGAAAAAGATTTACATTAAAGTATAAGTGGACCAAAAGATTTACTTAAAAAGCCCGGCTGCTTTTTCTACACTTTCTGGTTTACCTACGTCCAATAATAGGCCATCGCTATGGTCATAAAAATGAATGGCATAGTGTTGTGCAATTTGTAAATACGCATCTATTAGAGAGAACTTACCTTGCAGACTCAATGCTTCAAAAAAGTTAGCGTGTACAATTTGAATACCGCTAAACGCTTTTGGAACCGCCATGGCAGGGTCTTTTAAAGGATTGGCCCATTTTTCCTCATTAGTTGTATTGTTCCTCCAGCCACATAATGTGCCCGCAGTATTGAAAATTAAATTTCTACTTGTGGTACGATTGGTCACTGCTAAAGTGGCCACCATTTCTCCCTCGGACAATGCATCAAAAGCTTTATCTGCTTCAAGCATTTTTCCCAAATCTAAATCGGTTAAAATATCTGCATTTAGCACCAACCACTTGGCTTCATTCTCAAAATAGGCTTTCGCTCTTAACAATCCACCCCCCGTTTCAAGCACTTCGTCCGACTCGTCAGAGATGGTGACTTCCGATCCCCAGCCATTGTTTTTTTCAATAGCGTCAATAATTTGATCGGCAAAATGATGCACATTCACCACCACTTGGTCTATCCCATAATTTTGTAAATATTCAATGTTGCGTTGTAATAAAGACTTGCCATTCACCATCGCTAAAGCCTTAGGATGAGCATCTGTAAAGGGCTTTAGTCTAGTCCCTAATCCTGCAGCTAAAATCATTGCCTTCATAAAAAATTATTTTACCCAATTGGTTTGATTGGTATGCGCTAAAACCACCTTCACTTTAAATTTATTTTTTAAATGTCTTGCAGTTTGTTCTGCTGCAAACACACTTCGGTGTTGTCCACCCGTACAGCCAAAATTAATTTGCAAAGACTCAAAATCTCTAGCTAAATAATTTTCAACAGTGATATCAATTAAATCCCACACACTATTTAAAAAAGTGTTCATTTTTGTTTTTTGTTCTAAAAAATCTTGCACTGGCTTATCTAATCCTGATTGTTTTTTATACTCGTCAAATCTACCTGGATTTAAAATACCTCGCATATCAAAAATAAATCCACCTCCGTTTTCTGAGGCATCCGAAGGCAAGCCTTTTTTATAACTAAAGCTATTGATGGTAATGACCAATGGTGTTTTTTCGGTGGCTTGCAATGGGGTGAATCTGTTCAATACTTCCTCGCCTACCATCCAATTTAAAATACCAGCAAAAACCGGGGTGTCTATGTCCAAAGTATGCACTTCTAAAAAAGAACGAAGGTTCTTTAAACCCAATGGGATACTGGTTAAGAAATGTGCTTTACGTTCAAACAAACCCCTAAATCCATAGGCGCCCAATACTTGTAATAATCTTAATAAAACAAAACCATGGTATTGTTTCTTAAATAAAACAGTATCAATGGTTTCGCCTAAAACTTGTTCCGCTTCTTTGATGTAGTCATTCAATAAGCGCTCTTTCCATTCATTGGATAATTCTGCTTTTGCTTGCCATAATAAGGAAGCCACGTCATAAGGCATGCCACCTTTCATTCCACCTTGGAAGTCTATAAAAAAAACATCCTCTCCTTTCACCACAATATTTCTGCTCTGAAAGTCACGGAACATAAAATAATTAAAATGACTATCGGATAATTGATCGCTTAATAATTCAAACTCATTGATCAATGCTTGTTTGTCGTAAGGATATTGTAAAGTATCCAAAAAATAATACTTATAATACAGTAAGTCCGTCAACACAGCATGCTTGCCAAATGTTTTTGAAGTAAGGCATTTATTATAATCCAACCCTTCACTTCCTTTGACTTGTAATTGCACCAAAGCCTTTAAACTCTTTTGAAATAACTGATACACTCTTTCCGTCTTACCTTCTCTTTCTAATACATCTAATAAAGAGTCCGCACCAAGATCTTCTTGTATATATATTTTCTGATCTGCACTCACCACCAACACTTTTGGCACAGGTAATCCTTTGGAATGAAAATGCGCCGCAAAATAGATGAAGGTCTCATTTTCTTTGACGTTCAAATTGAAAGTTGCGATATAGGAATCAGCCCCTTGTTTGATTCTAAAATAGATCCTGTCCCCCCCACTTTGAGGAATTTTCTCAATAAAATCCCATGCCTTTCCGGTAAGTGATGAGTAGAGTTGTTGTATCGAATCTTGCATTGCTTCCATGAACTTTCAATAGGGGGTTTTAATAGTGTTAAAAGTAGTTAATTTAAATTTTACCTTGCGAAAAAACTAAATAAAGTATTAAATTCAATCAAATAAACCCCTCATGAGCAGACAAAACATGTAATAGAGACAGGTGTAATGTTAATACTGTTACTCTACTTTTTTCACTAGAAGCTGTGGCGCAAGTAAAAAATTACTGGAACAATGGTGGATAGTAAAGGTAGTCCCTTGGAACGCGTTACTGTAAAAGTTTAAGCGACCAATACTTTGATCCCAGGCAGCATGGCCGAAAAATTCAATACTAGATTGGGCCCTGATTGGACGGTTGAAATTACTTGGGGCAATTATTTACACTAATATCAAATAGTAATTAGTCAACTACTGGTGTCCATTTGATCTTTTTCTTCAATTTGATTATTTTATTACCAAGTGATTTCAATACGGGTACATCTAGCCTATAATCTTTTATTATTTTAACTTGATTATCATTGTAATTAATATAATATATTGTGTGGCCTTTCTCTCTATCAACCTCATCTTCCCTATTTTCTTTATATTGATCATTTAATTCAAGAAAATTACTTTTATAAATGTAATTAGCAAGACGTTTAAATTGCTTTGGAGAGATACTACCCAAATAGGCACAAATAAAATTTAGATTTTTTTCATTGCAAGTGTCAGGCCATTTTAGAAGTACTTTACCATCAGGTTCAAAAATAATATAAAATCTATTGCCCTCTAATAAACTACTTTTAGATTCCCACCATCTCATATTTTGATAAAAACTTATTTTATTAATTTTAATTACAGTATCAATAAAATTAATCTTATCATTTCTGTAAAATGAATATGATTTTAAAGCGAAAAAAAATAAAGCTATACTTAAAATAAAATATTTTTTCATAAATTTTAATTACAATTTTTATTACCTTTTTTTCCTTCGAAAAAATCTTTATTTATATTAGTATATGAGTTCATGTCTCCTGGAACACTACTTAATTTGTAATCATTAAGTAATTTAATAAATACATTATTATCATTATAATTTATATCGGGTTCAGGTGCCAAATCTCCAATACCAGCAAAAATCATAGATAAAGCTTCTTCGTCAGTTAAGGTAAATGTTTCCTGTAAAAATTCCTTCATTTGTTTAATATATTTATCCAACATGATGAAATGTTTTTCACTATGGGTCATCATTGAATTTCCTTCTGAGGTTAAATTTGTTCTAATGATTGCATGTGTTATTTCATGAATAATCACCGCAGCCTTATATTCATTTGAAGCTTCTGGCATTTTTGTCAAATCAAGATAGATAGTATAATTTGAAACACCTGACTTTTGGGGAGAGACCCTAAAATTACCTGGGCTATTATCAACATTTGTAGACCTATCTATAAAATACAAATTCATTGTCTCACTCTTATCAAAAATGGATAAGAGTTTTTGCGACATTGCATTGGCTAAATCCTTTTCTATGATTTTTTGCACAATTTTAGCCAAACAGGTATCTTTTATAAAATTTTCAATCTTAGGTGTAAAAGCATCCGCTTCATTACCCCCAATAAATATGACTCCATTACCACTACCTCCGTTTGGATCTATTTTTGGAGGACCGCAGGTAGCGCAACTTTCAATTGGTAAAAGTGCTAAATGATTTGGTTTATGTTTATACCCTGTCACTGTAACTTTTGGCAGGTTATCCAATGTAGTTATCGAAACTTGATTATTTTTTAATTTATTTTTTTGAATCAGTTCGCCATCTTCAAATTCAATCTTATTAATGAGTTTACCTTTTAAATCGTATACAGAAACAATACCCGAAAAAAAGGTGAAATCATACCTATCTTTATGGATTTTATAATAAGATTGAGTAGGTGCAGTTTTAACTATATAACCCTGCACTATTTTATTATCTACAGATGTTACCAATTGTATGTAATCACCCGTTATAGAATCATACAATAATGGCACTGAAATACCTTTATTACCGATGGTGTCATAGCTAAGGTAAGCATCTGCCCATTTTATTGTTTTTATATCTATAGTTTCACTACTTTCAGAAAAACTAAATGACTTCATTTCCGAATCTGAACTTGGAGTAGATTTTATATTAACAACTGAATCATGCCAGTTTTTTACTTGACCAATTAATAATTTAATTTTTTCTGCAGATGCATTCTCTTGAGGCATATAGACACCCGTATTTTCCTTTTTACATGAATAAAAAAATATTAAACTAGTTAATAAAAATAAATAGAAATTGATTGATTTTTTTGCCATAAAATAAATTGATATTTAGATTAAATGTATAAAGTAAACTAATTATTTAGCTACTTCCTAAATTAAATCTACACCTTTATAAGCAAGAAAAATCATTAGAAAAAATACTAATAGTTATTTTCAAATGAAACTTAGAATGTATTCTATAAAATAAATTATGATTGATTCATCAACTCCGCTAACAAACTATCAAAATGATGTGTACCTTATTCGCGCTTGGTCGCATACCTTCCGTGATGATAGAATCCTGAGCGGATACCTTGCTGCACATACTCTACTACTTCTTCATCCTCTTGCTCTATACTCTCCAATCCCGCACCAGCGACTGTGTCTAGCTTGCTTGCATCATACACAAAACTTAAAAAATGACTTTGGTATTGCCTGCATCAATAGGTGTGACAATATTCAATGACAATCCCCATGGATAAAAATTAAACATCATATTCGGGAAGACCCAAAAATAATACGCAGCAATATTTTTTCCTGCATCCACATGTCCTGCTGGTAAATCAAAACAATGTTCCGAAGATTTAGAAGCACCAATTTGCAAATTCGAATAGTTAAAAATATCTGTGGTGTAATCTTTAAAATCTAAAAAGGCATTGAGTCTCGGATGCGCAAATGGAATATGACATTCCTCTAAATAATTTTCACAGTACAATTCCCAATTGGCTTTAATATAATAATCACTTGTTCTGCTTGGATCATGCACTAATTTATCAATTGGTAAAAATCCAATACACGATTCCATCACCTTAAAAACAATTCAGGACCTAATCCTTTTTTAAGTTTCGTAAACAACAAAAGACCCCATTGTTATAAAGACAGATCATGTAAATGATTGTTCTCTGGAATAAAATTTTCTACTTCCTTAAATTCTGGCATAGAAATAAATTTGCCGTCTAAATGAAAAGCCCTGCTATGGTATTTACAACGCAGGTGTTTTAAACCTGTACAAGGTTCGTACACCATTAAATTGCCGCAATGCGTATATACATTCTATAAACAATGTACCCCGCCCTCTGAATCTTTAGTAATTACGAGTGGCTAGTCGATATAATTTTCCAATAATCTAAACTGATGCGCATCCCTGACATACGGCACCATTCCTGTATGAACAATTTATTGCCAACTAGGTGCAAAAAATTGCTCCTTCGCTTTTTCCAAAGAAGCGGGATCTAGGTAAAAGCTGGTATCAATCGTTTTAGCCCTTGCAATATTTGGATCAATAAAAAAAATGAACATATTGGGTGGATTTATATCCCCAAGCTACAACATCAAGTAGTACAATTTATTAGTAATGAAGGTGTCTCCGGTAAAACGCCTACTTGAAAAATAAAAATGAGGATAAATTCCTCCCTCAGTTTGATTAAATACTAAATTATTTAGTTAATATTGCTAATAAATTTAGCTAAATGGAATTTCAAGAGGAAACATACGAGCAAAAAACGGGTTATACGGGGGCTAAAAACTACCAGTCGGCGCAGGTTGTACAAGCCAATGCCACTGGATTTGGCGCGGCATCGGACGATTTTATGGAAAGAGGGATTGACCTCAACGAACAATTGGTGCGCAACAAGCCCGCCACTTTTTTCTTTAGGGTCAACAGCGATGCCATGCTTGGCGCCGGGATTCATATAGGAGATACCTTGATTGTAGACAGAAGCATCCAAGCAAGATCGGGTAATGTGGTAGTGGCTGTATTGAATGGAGAATTTTTAGTGCGTCGTTTACAGATACAGGAACATAGCATTAGTTTATTACCAGAAAATAAAAAATATGGTAGTATTCAAGTAGCGCAATTGTCGGACTATAGCACTTGGGGGGTTGTGACTTTTGTGATTCACGCTTTGTAATATTTACTTAGCCAATTTATACTTATTCTTAATTCAAAAAAATGCAAGCCATTGTTGACTGCAATAGTTTTTACTGTACCTGCGAAAGACTTTTTCAGCCACAGTTACTGCACCGTCCGGTTGTTGTCTTAAGTAATAATGATGGCTGTATTGTGTCGCGCACGGACGAAGCAAAGCAATTGGGGATCTCCATGGCGGTGCCCTATTTTCAGGCGAAGGATTTGATTGAAAAAAATGGCGTCACTACTTTTTCTTCTAACTATCATTTATACGGCGACCTCAGTTGGCGTGTGATGGAAACCATGAGACTGTTGCTACCACCGGGTCATGTAGAAGTGTATTCGGTGGATGAAGCCTTTGTAGACCTCTCTCACCTAGCTCCAGAAAATGTCCATTCCTTTTGTTTGGAACTCAAAAATAAGATTGAACAATGGACAGGCATTTCTGTTTCGATTGGTGCAGCTCCTAATAAAGTATTGAGTAAAGTGGCTAACCGATTAGCGAAAAAAAATAAACTTAAAACCAATTGTGTTGTGGTGTTGGACACGACTAAAAAAATACAAGCGGCATTACAACAAACCCCTGTAGAAGATATTTGGGGTGTGGGTTTTAGTTATAGTGAAAAACTAAAAGTATATGGCATCAATACAGCTTATACATTAAGCATCAAAGACCTTAGTTGGGGTAAAAGATTTTTAGGTGGCGTGGTGGGGATGCGTTTGATACGCGAACTAAAAGGTTTTAAAAGTCATTCCATGCAAGCACCGAGAACAGAAAAAAAAATGATTGCTACCACGCGCATGTTTGGACGCAATGTGACCGACTGGCAGGAAATAGAAGAAGCCCTTGCAACCTATACCACCAGGGCTGCTGAGAAATTAAGAAGACAACATAGTGCGGCCACAGGCATCGCCGTGTTCTTACTTAAAAAAGCACCTATTCAATTAGACGCCGCCTACTATAACCGGGGCCGTCAAGTGAGTGGTTATACTCAATTGGACAATCCCACCCAGAGCACCCCCGACCTGATCAAGGCGGTGGTCGCCATTGGCAAATCCCTCTACGAAAAGGACGAAGTCTATAAAAAAGCCGGCGTGATCCTCAGCGGCTTCGTACCCGATAGTGCCTTGCAAACCAATCTATTCGTTGCCCCTATTGATACGAAAAAGAAGAAGCTCATGCATGTGATTGACAATATGAACGCCGCCTACCGCAACGATGTGCTCAAGTTTGGCACCAGCGGGACGCAAAAAAACTGGAAAATGCGCAGCGAGAAAAGAAGTAAGCGCTTCACCACCCGTTGGGATGAGCTCTGTATGGTGAAATAAGTCGAGATGGTGGAAAACCATTCTATAAAAATTCGGATAAATGCTTTGGCTAATGTATTTTTGCACAATTTTATACCTATGAGCAACCAACTGAACTCCAACGAATCTGTCCAATCAAAAAAGAAGAAAATTATTGTTTTAGGAAGTGGGCCTAATCGCATTGGACAAGGTATTGAATTCGATTATTGTTGCGTGCATGGTTTGTTGGCGGTTAAAGAAGCAGGATACGAAGCAATTATGGTGAACTGTAATCCAGAAACTGTTTCTACCGATTTTGACATGGCGGATAAATTGTATTTTGAACCTGTTTTTTGGGAACACCTTTGGGAGATCATTGAATTAGAACAACCAGAAGGTGTGATTGTACAATTGGGCGGACAAACTGCATTAAAATTAGCCAAGCGTTTAACAGAGCGTGGTGTCAAAATCATTGGCACTTCATTTGATAGTTTAGATATCGCAGAAGACAGAGGTCGCTTTAGTGATTTATTGAAAGATTTAAAAATTCCTTACCCAGACTACGGCACTGCTTACACAGCGGACGAAGCGATTGAAGTAGCCAATCAAGTAGGTTACCCTGTACTTGTGAGACCAAGCTATGTAATTGGTGGACAAAGAATGCGTATTGTGATTAACGATGCAGAAGTAGAAAAAGCAGTCGTAAGTATCTTAAAGCATATCCCAGACAATAAGATTTTAATTGACCATTTCTTGGATCGTTGTCAGGAAGCAGAAGTAGATGCGATTTTTGACGGTGAAACTTTTCATGTGATGGGTGTGATGGAGCATATTGAGCCAGCAGGTATCCATAGTGGAGATAGTAATGCGGTATTACCAGCGTTTAACTTAACACCATTGATTGTGGCTACCATGGAATTTTACAGCGAAAAAATTGCGCGCGCTTTAAACATCAAGGGATTAATCAACATACAATTTGCGATTAAGGATGATAAAGTATATGTGATTGAAGCCAACCCAAGAGCATCAAGAACAACACCATTTATTGCAAAAGCCTACCAAATACCATATTTAAATATTGCAACTAAAGTAATGTTGGGTGCAGCAAAATTGACTGACTTTACCATGGAGAAAAAACTAGACGGATTCGCGATAAAAGAACCGGTATTTAGTTTTGATAAATTCCCAGGCGTGAATAAAGAATTAGGACCAGAGATGAAGAGCACAGGAGAAGCCATCCGCTTTATCAAAGACTTACGCGATCCTTATTTTAGAACCTTGTACAAAGAGCGTTCTATGAACTTATCTAGATAATTTGACACGAACGATACTTAAAAAGCCCTTACAATTTGTAAGGGCTTTTTTTATGCTTAAACATTTTGAGAAAGCAGATATAGATATAAATGCGAATCCTTTTGAAAGAAAAAGATAATATAGAAAATAATACTAACCATCGTCGAACATTCGAGCTTGCGAGCTGAGAGAAGAGGGTTAGGTATTTTTTCTATACTTCATAAGCAAAGGTTGTATTTATGCTATATCGGCATTATTAAAAGTTGGTTCCATACTGGTCAATTAAATAAATCACCGCAGCCATGTTCACCGCACCTAATAACAATTCACGCTTGTTTACATTTTCAAAAACATCCGTCTTAGCATGGTGTAAATCAAAATAGCGTTGGCTATCTGGCACCAATCCTGCAAGTACGATAGATGCATTCACATTCTTTAATGGGCCAATATCCGCCCCACCACCACCAGCTGTGATCTCTGTTCCATAAGGCTTTAACAAACTTGCCCATTGTTGGAATTTTGCAAACTGCTCAGGACTTGTTGCACTAATACCAATTGCTCTTGGCGTAAATCCACCCGCATCACTCTCTAATGCAAAAATATGTTTTTCATTATTTTGTTTTGCAAGCTCTGCGTACTTAGCGCCACCTTTTCCTCCATTCTCTTCGTTCGCGAATAATACAAAACGAATGGTTCTTTTAGGCTTGTAGTTCAACGCTTTCATTGTACGTAAAATTTCCATCGTTTGAACAATCCCTGCTCCATCATCGTGCGCGCCTTCGTTCACATCCCAGCTATCTAAGTGACCGCCAACTGTGATAATTTCATTTGGAAACTCGGAGCCTTTAATTTCTGCGACCACATTATTTTCATCTGCATCAGGTAAAAAGAAACCATAAGTTTGCATTTGAACAACCAATTGCTTATTTCTTGATTGTGCCCAAACTTTTTTGGCATCATTTGGACCAAGCGCTACAGCAGGAATTTTTGGATACGCTTCGTCATAGACCATAGTGCCTGTATGAGGTGCGTTATCAGGCGCTGTACTTAAGGAATGAATCATCACACCCACTGCGCCATATTTAGCAGCTCTGCTAGCACCAGATCGGCGATACACCCCTGACTCACTGTATGCTCTAAAAGTTTGTATTGTGGTTGGATCAAATTGACTATGGTAGTATACAATCTTACCCTTTACTTCGTTTTTTCTTTTTTCTAATTCATCAAAATTAGCCACTGCCAATAATTCTGCTTCTATTAATCCATTACTTGATAAAGAATTACCTAAAGCAAACACTTCTAATTTTTCCATGATTTGTTTGCCATCAGCTGCAACGACTGCACTAAAATCTTTACCACCTCTTTGCCAATTTGGCGTTTTACATGCTTGCATATAAACTTGGTCAGGCTTAAATGATTCCATATGTCGCTTGCCCCAAACAGCAGCGTTTTGTTGTTGAGGAGAACCTGCTAAACGGCCACCAATATTTTTTGTCAACTCTCTTAGTAAGTCATAAGCTTTACCATTTCTCATGATCTCGTCGGACATCATTTTAATAGTGGTACTGTCTGTCTTAGATTGCGCCTGAACCATCATTGGAAGGGCAAAAAGGAAAAGGAAAATTTTACGCATAATGGTCATGTTTTAACTTTCAAATAATTTATTAAATATAACTAAACTTTATCAATTTTTTAGTTGTTCTTTGTGGTCACAATAGCTCAAAATGAAGATCGGAATAGTTTGTTATCCTACATTTGGTGGTAGTGGTGTATTAGCTACAGAACTTGGAAAAGCTCTAGCAGATAAAGGACACGAAATCCATTTTATCACCTACCAACAACCGGTTCGTTTAAATGGTTTTCACGAAAATATTTTCTACCACGAAGTCAGAGTGCCTACTTATCCCTTGTTTGACTTTCCACCTTATGAATTAGCATTGGCAAGTACCATGGTGGATGTTATTTTAAATCATGACTTGGATTTAATTCACGCACACTATGCCATACCACATGCTTCTGCTGCTTATACTGCAAAGCAAATTGTGAAACAAAAAACTGGTAGATCTGTGCCAGTCATTACCACATTACATGGTACAGATATTACGTTGGTTGGCCGAGATAAAACTTACGAACCAGTGGTCACTTTTTCTATCAATGAAAGTGATGCCATTACTGCTGTGTCCGATAACTTAAGGCAAGAGACGCTTAAACATTTTGAAATCCGCAAAGAGATAGAGGTGATTCATAATTTTGTGGACTTAAAAAGATTCAATAAAAAGCCATTACAAGCTTTTAAGAAAGTAGTTGCTGCACATGACGAAAAAATTATAGTGCACGCATCTAACTTCAGAAAATTAAAAAGAATTGGGGATGTAATGGAGATTTTTAAAAACATTCATGCGGCGATCCCTTCTAAACTACTCATGGTAGGTGATGGCCCAGAACGTCCAATTGCAGAGGACTTAGCAAGACAATATGGTATTGAGTCGGATGTACGTTTTTTAGGTAAGCAGGAACAAATGGAAGATATTTTAGCAGTGAGTGATTTATTTTTACTGCCTTCTGAATATGAAAGTTTTGGATTAGTCGCATTAGAAGCAATGGCTTCCAGCGTGGCTGTGATTAGTTCCAATGCTGGTGGATTAGGTGAAATCAACATTGATGGTAAAACAGGCTACACTGCAAATGTGGGTGATGTAGCTACAATGAGCGAAAAAGCAATTCATTTATTGAAGGACGAAGCCCAATTAAAAGCCTTTAAGCACAATGCATTGGAGCAGGCTAAATTATTTGATATCCACCATATCATTCCTATTTACGAAAACTTATATAGACGTTTTTGCAGAACTGGAGATTGCTAAAAAAATAAGCTTTATTAAATAGAATAGCTTGTTTAAGCTATAAAGACAGGTCAATACTTTCAATTACTTTTTGCACTGCAATTTTTAATTCATCTATCGTTATACTCAAAGGAGGTGCTATTCGAATTCGATCTTCTGCAAACAAGAACCAATCAGTGATTACGCCATTGG
>JBMOFB010000017.1:0-22010 GCA_049314475.1 Sediminibacterium sp. | reverse complement strand
TCCAATACCAATCAAATTCATTGTGACTATGTGCTTCCTCAGTTTGAAAGGGAGATAGGTGGGAATTTCGAGCAGCTGTTTAAAAAACCTTATTATTCTCATCATATGGGGATGCGCAAGCCAGACCCTGCCTCTTTTCAATATATTTTAGATCAGGAAGGGCTTAAAGCTGTTGAAACTTTATTCATTGACGACAATGAGCCAAACGTGAAGGGGGCTGCTTCGGTGGGATTGCAAGTATTGTATTTGCAACCGGGCATGTTCATTGAAACGGAATTGCCTAAATTTTTAAGCAAATAGGCACACTTGGGTTTAAATAAAGGGTCAAAAAAAGGATCAGTGGCCTCCAAAGGTCAAAATTTTACTCAAGTTCCTCAAAATCAATGTAATCGGCGTCTTTTTTAACTGGGTCCTTGGTTACTTTTGGGGCTGCTTTTGGGGCATTTTGGTTTGTAAATCCCGAATAATTGGCGTTTTGACCCTGTGCTTCGGCCATTTTTCGTTGCATTTCCTCCATATTTTGGCGAACAGTTTTGACCCCTTTGCGCACGGGAAGCACCACATTAAAGATCAATTTGTACAAAAGATAAATCAGAAATCCGTAAATCAATAGCTTGGTCATAGCACAAAAATACGATGAGATTGAATAAAATTGGGTGAATTCATCCTCTTTTATTACCTTTGGTCTATAATGTGCAAAGAAATGAAGGGAACGAAATCGTTCCCTTCTTCTTTTTTAACTATGGAAGTAAACGAATTAAAAGACAGGATTCATACCTTATTAGAACCTTTTTTACAAGAGGATCCAAGCTATTTTTTGGTGCATATCAAAGTAAAGCCTGGGCATATAATAAGGGTCTATATTGATGGTGACCAAGGTTTGCCTATCAAGCAATGCACTTCTTTTAATAGGAGATTGTACAAAGCTATTGAGGAAGCGGCATGGTTCCCAGAAGGTGATTTTGCCTTGGAAGTGTCCTCTCCAGGTGTGGAAGAGCCGCTGATTTTAAACAGACAATATGTAAAAAATATTGGACGTACCGTAGAAGTCATCTTAAACGATGAATCTGTTTTTACAGGGATAATGAAAGAAGTAACAGACAAAGACATTTTAATAGAGTGGACAGCAGGTAAGGGGAAAAAAGCAACCCAAGAATCCATGCTGATTCCATTTGATAATATAAAATCAACTATAGTTCAAATTCAATTTTAACAAATCTCAAGCAAGATTGCTTGATAAAAAAATGATGTTATGGCAAGTATAAATTTAATTGAAGCTTTCGCGGAGTTTAAAGACGCTGAAAATATTGATCGTCCTACGATGATGAAAGTAGTAGAAGATGTATTCAAAACCTTATTGAGAAAAAAATATGGTAGCGATGAAAACTTCGATGTAATTGTGAATGCAGAAAAAGGTGACTTAGAAATCATTCGTCGTCGTGAAATTAGACCTGATGATGATGTTGACAATCCTTTAGCTGAAGTGTCCTACTCTGACGCAATCAAGATAGAGCCTGACTTTGAGATAGGTGAGGAATTATTAGAAGAAGTCAATATTTATGATTTTGGACGTCGTGCTATCTTAGCTGCAAAGCAAACATTGGCATCTCGTATCAATGATTTAAAGAAAAACGTTTTAGTTAAAAAATATTCTGATAGAATTGGTGAAATCATCAATGCTGAAATTTATCAGGTTTGGAAGAAAGAAGTTTTGTTATTAGACGAAGAAGGTAATGAATTAATCCTTCCAAAAACAGAACAAATCCCTCAGGATTTTTTCAAAAAGGGTGAAACAATTAGAGCTGTGATTGCAAGAGTGGATATGAAAAATAATTCACCTGTGATTATCTTATCTAGAACAAGCCCATTATTCTTAGCTAAATTATTAGAAATAGAAGTACCAGAAATTTTTGATGGTTTAATTACCATTAAGAAAATTGTACGTGAGCCAGGTGAGCGTGCAAAAGTAGCTGTTGAATCATTCGATGATCGTATTGATCCAGTAGGTGCTTGCGTGGGTATGAAAGGTTCTCGTATTCATGGTATTGTAAGAGAGTTAAAGAACGAAAATATTGATGTCATTAATTTTACTACAAATACACAATTATTGATTCAACGTTCATTAACGCCATCAAAAATTAGCTACATGAATATTGATGCTGAACGTAAGCGTGCCGAAGTGTATTTACAATCAGATCAAGTTTCTTTAGCAATTGGTCGTCGTGGAGTGAACATTAAATTAGCGTCTGAATTAACAGGCTACGAATTAGATGTGTACCGTGAGGACGAAGAAATTGTAGATGAGTTTGATATCGATTTAGATGAATTTAGCGATGAGATTGAATCATGGATCATCGATGAGTTTAAGCGTGTTGGTTGTGATACAGGAAGAAGTGTATTAAAATTAAGCGCAGAAGAATTAGAAAAAAGAACGGACTTAGAAGTAGAGACGATTGCGGAAGTCCGCCGTATCTTGACAGAAGAGTTTGCTAAAGGTGAATAACCTTTAAATAGAAGTATATTTGTAAAAGGAACGCGTCTCTGTTCAAAAAAAAGGGACAAAAAACATTCAAATGTCAGAATTGAAACTACCAAGACTGTTAGCAGCTGCTAAAGAATTCAACATCGGTCAAGATACCTTGATTGAATTCCTTAGTACAAAAGGTTTTCCTAAAGATGACCTTAAGCCAACGGCCAAATTAACTGAAAGTCAGTACTATGCTTTGCAGGCAGAATTCCAAAGCGACAAGGTTGCTAAGGATAAGGCAGACCACGTGGAATTGCCAAAGAATGCAGTAGCAGACAAAGGCAAAAAAGCGGAGGATGAAATTGCTCCTGCAAAAAAAGCAGTTGTTGCTGAAACACCAGTTGCGGAAACACCAAAAGCTGCAGCCCCAGTTGCAGCGCCAGCTCCTTCAAACGTGAATACAGAAGCGCCAACTCCTGTGGAGCCAGCTCCTGCAATGGTTAAAGTAGAAGTGTCTGATGTAGAAGCACCAAAAGTCATCAATAAAATTGACCTTTCGTTAATTGACTCTTCTACACGGCCAAAAAAATCGGCCAATAAAACAGAGGAATCAGCGCCTAAGGCAGCAGCTCCAAAAGCCCCTGCTCCAAAAGCGCCTACAAAAAAAGCAGAACCAACACCAGCTCCAAAAGCGCCACCGGTAGACCATTCTATTGCTCCCGAAAATGTACATGGCGCAATCACTAATATACAAGCTGATAAATTAACAGGACCAACAATTTTAGGTAAAATTGATTTGCCAACCAATAGCGATACTAGACCAAAACCTTTAACCCAAGAAGAAAAACGTGTTCGTAAGCGTATACCAGTTCAAGGTAGACCAAATCAACCTGGTGGTCCTAATCAAGGTGGTCAAACTCAAGGTGGTGGCGGTTATCAAGGCAATCGTCCTAACCAAGGTGGACAAACACAAGGTGGCGGTTATCAAGGCAATCGTCCACAAGGTGGTCAAACACAAGGCGGCGGTTATCAAGGCAATCGTCCTAATAATACTAGTCGTCCA
This sequence comes from Sediminibacterium sp., assembly GCA_049314475.1. GTDB lineage: Bacteria > Bacteroidota > Bacteroidia > Chitinophagales > Chitinophagaceae > Sediminibacterium. The sequence continues at coordinate 18,480 of JBMOFB010000017.1, read as the reverse complement.
GGACAAGGTGGAGCAAGAGGTAGAAATATGCCACAAACGGCTGAGCAAAAAGAAATCGATCAAAAAGCAATTCAAGATAAGATCAAGGAAACGCAAGCTAAATTATCTGGCCAAGGTGGTCGTGGCAAGAGCACGAAATCTAAGTATCGTCGTCAAAGAAGAGAAGAAGCTGCTGAAAATGAAAATAACGAACAAAGAGAAGACAATAAACTACAAGTAACAGAATTTGTAACTGTAAGTGAGTTGTCTAGCTTGATGGATGTAAGTTTTGCAGACATCATTAGCAAGTGTATGAACTTGGGTATTATGGTGTCTATCAATCAACGTTTAGATGCGGAGGTAATTGAATTGGTTTCTAGTGAATTTGGATTCGAAGTTGAATTTGTTGGACTAGAAGATGTAGTCGAAATGGATGAGGAAGAGGAAGCAGAAGATCAAGCGAATTTAGTTGAGCGTCCTCCTATCGTAACCATCATGGGTCACGTAGATCACGGTAAAACATCTTTGTTGGATTATATCCGTAACGCGAATGTGGTTGCAGGTGAGGCCGGTGGTATCACGCAACATATTGGTGCCTACGAAGTGACTTTGCCAAATGGTAAAGCCATTACTTTCTTGGATACACCAGGTCACGAAGCCTTTACAGCGATGCGTGCGCGTGGTGCTAAAGTAACAGATATTGCAATTATCGTAGTGGCTGCAGACGATGCGGTGATGCCACAAACAAAGGAGGCGATCAGTCACTCTCAAGCAGCGAATGTTCCAATGATTTTTGCAGTCAATAAAATTGATAAAGACGGTGCACAACCGCAAAAGATATATGAGCAATTGTCTCAAATGAATATTTTAGTAGAAGCTTGGGGTGGTAAATTCCAAAACCAAGAATTGTCTGCTAAGCAAGGATTGAATGTAGATGCTTTATTAGAAAAAGTATTATTAGAATCCGAATTATTAGATTTAAAAGCCAATCCAAATAGAGAAGGAACAGGAACTATTATCGAGGCCTCTTTAGATAAGGGCCGTGGATTCGTGGCTACCATACTTGTACAAAACGGAACCTTACGTCAGGGAGATTTGATTTTATCAGGCCAGTTTTATGGTCGTGTAAAGGCGATGTTCAACGAACGTAATCAACGTATCGAAGTGGCACCTCCATCTACTCCTGTTGTGATATTAGGATTGAATGGTGCACCACAAGCTGGTGAGAAATTCAAAGTATATGACGACGAGTCAGAAGCAAAAGAATTAGCAACCAAGCGTTCTCAATTATTAAGAGAGCAAGGCTTAAGAACTAGAAAACATATTACATTAGATGAGATTGGCCGTCGTTTAGCATTGGGTAATTTTAAAGAATTAAACATCATCATCAAAGGTGACGTGGATGGTTCTGTAGAAGCCTTAAGTGACTCATTACAAAAATTATCTACCGAAGAGATTGCGATTAGAGTGGTCTTAAAAGGAGTGGGTCAGATTTCTGAATCTGATGTATTGCTTTCTGCTGCTTCTGATGCCATCATCATTGGCTTTAACGTTCGTCCAAGTATGCAAGCAAGTCGCTTAGCAGAAACTGAAGGTGTTGAAATTAAGATGTATTCTATTATCTATAACGCGATTGATCAAATCAAGAGTGCGATGGAAGGTATGTTGGAACCAAAGATTCAAGAGAAAATTGTGGCCAACGTAGAGGTTAGAGAAGTCTACAAATTTGATAAAGCAACAGTCGCAGGATGTTATGTATTAGATGGCAAGTTGAGTAGAAACAGTAAGATTCGTATCATTCGTGATGGTATCGTTGAGTTCCCTAGAGGTGAAGGCCAGGCAGCTGAATTAGGAAGCTTGAAGCGTTTCAAAGACGACGTGAAAGAAGTGGTTTCTAATATGGAATGTGGTTTGACCATCAAAAACTTTATCGACTTAAAACCAGGCGATATTGTAGAAGCATTTGAGGAAGAAGAAGTAAAACGTACTTTATAATAAAATTAAGATTTGATAGTTGGGGCAATGCGCCAGCTATCGGAACTTAGCCCCTTAATTTATATTTGATGAAAATAGTTCGCATCGTATTTGCCTTAGGTTTGATTGCTATTTCTTGTGCAGCAACAGCACAAATCAAAAAAGTCTTAGCAGATAAAATTATTGCTACCGTCGGAGATAAGTATATTTTGCGTTCCGACGTAGACAATGCGATTGCTGATTACAAAAGACAGGCCCAAGGTCAAGAAAATATTGAACTCCCAACAGCCTGCCAAGTGATCGAAGGGCAGATGATTCGTAAGGCTTTAGTTCTACAAGCCGAAAAAGATTCTATTTTAATTACGGAAGAAGAAATTGAAAATGCCATTGATGGTCGTATTCGAAATTTCATACAACAATTTGGTTCTAAGGAAGTCTTGGAGGAAGTTGCCGGTCGTTCTATCTTTCAGTTAAAAGATGATTTTAGACTTATTATTAAAGAGCAACGTTTGGCCGAAGAGATGCAAAATAAAATTGTTGACAAGGTAAAGATCACCCCAAATGAGGTAAAGGCCTATTATGCAAAAATTCCAGTGGACAGTTTGCCTTTATATGAAAGTGAGGTGCAGATTTCAGAAATCATCATGCATCCTAAAGCAAATCGCGATATCGAAGAGTATGTGATCCAACAAATGTTAGAATACCGTAAGCAAGTAGAAGGCGGGGTGAATAAATTTGAACAATTGGTGAAATTGTATTCTGAAGATCCAAGTTCAAAAGAAAATTTAGGTCAGTTTAGTTTAAACAGAAATGTAAGGGAATTTGATCCGGCATTCATGGCCGCTTCTTTCAGGTTAAAAGAAGGTCAAATTTCTGCTCCAGTGAAATCAAAATTTGGTTATCATATTATTCAATTGATTTCTAGATCAGGGGATGAAGCTGTGGTAAAACATATCTTAAGAATCCCACCAATTACCAATGATGAAATCAATGAGACAAAACATATATTAGACAGTGTTAGAAAGGCAATTTTAGCTAATAAAACAAGTTTTGGCGAAGCAGTTAATAAATACAGCGACGATGAGTCTAGTAAATTTAGTGGTGGAGCAGTGACCGGTCGCGATGGATCTACCTATATTAACTTTGACCAATTGGATAAAGAGATGGTTGTCTTAATTAAAAATATGAAGCCGGGTGATATCTCAGAACCACAATTGTATGTGGATGATAGAGGCAGAAAAACGGTTCGTATTGTGTATTACAAAGAAAGAACGGAGCCACATAAAGAAAATTTAAGAGAAGATTATAACCGTGTTTCCATAAGAGCGCTTGAAGAGAAAAAGGCTAAAGTGTTAGAATCATGGTTTAAAGAAAGAGTACCTAATTACTATGTATTTATAGACAGCGATTTCCAAGCTTGCAAAGAATTAACAGATTGGACAAAAGTGGCAAATGCAATTGTAAAGGAAAAAACATACTAGAACTTTCATCATGAGTGACGAAATTAAACACGAATGTGGCTTAGCATTTATAAGGTTAAGAAAACCTTTATCCTATTATCTTCAAAATAGAGGAACAGTTACCTACGGACTAAATAAGTTGTACCTCTTAATGGAGAAACAACATAATCGTGGACAAGATGGCGCAGGGATTGCAACTGTTAAACTAGATATAGAAGCAGGCAATCCTTTTTTATATAGGTTAAGAAGTAATTCACAGCAGCCCATTGCAGATATTTTTTATAAAATAGGTCAAGAAATACAAGAATTAGAACAATTTCAACCAGACATTACCCAACATCCAGGTTTAATGAAAGGGCATTTACCTTTTATGGGGGAATTGTTATTAGGGCATTTAAGGTATGGCACACAAGGCAAAAATAATGTTGAATTTTGCCATCCATTCATCAAGAAAAATTTAGCACCAGGAAAAAACTTAGCATTAGCAGGTAATTTCAATTTGGTGAATACGGATGAATTATTCAAACTCATTCAGCACGATCCAGGTCCTTTTGAAAAACAAAGCGACTTAGCAGCCATGATGGAGGTCATCCACCACTTTTTAGTCATTGAAGAAATCAAGAATCCTAATTGTCCAAATATTGCGGAAGTATTAAAACAAGCTGTGCCGATGTTTGATGGTGGTTTTACCATTGGCGGACTTGTTGGTAACGGCTATAGTTTTATTATGCGCGATGCGCATGGCATTCGCCCAGCCTATTATTATATCGATGGAGAAGTGATTGTAGCTGCTAGCGAAAGAGCTGCTATCCGAACCACCTTCAATGTAGGAGAGAACGAAGTGCTTGAGTTGATGCCTGGTAATGCTTTGATTGTAGACGATAAAGGTGAATATACAATTGAGCAAATTATTGCACCAAAAGAAAGAAGAGCATGTTCTTTTGAGCGTATTTATTTTTCTAGAGGCGGAGATGAAAAAATTTATAGAGAGCGTATAGCACTTGGACATTATTTAAGTAAAATTGTTTTAGATAGAATCGGAAAAGATTTAAAGAATACGATTTTCTCTTATATCCCAAATACGGCTGAAGTTGCCTTTTATGGATTAGTAAAAGGCATGGAAGAATACTTGAATGCCATTAAAGTAGAACGTATTTTAAGTTGGGGTAAAGAGGTAGACCCAGAAAAATTAGGAGAGATGGTGAATCGAAAAATTCGCCAAGAAAAAATTGCGATTAAGGATGTTAAGCTAAGAACCTTTATTACTGCAGATTCGAACCGAAACGAAATGGTGCAACACGTATATGATATCACTTACGGTACTGTGCGTAAAAATGAAGACAGCTTAGTCGTGATTGATGATAGTATTGTTAGAGGCACCACTTTAAGAGAAAGTATCATCAGAATGTTATCTCGCTTGTCTCCTAAAAAAATCATTGTTGTTTCATCTGCACCTCAAATTAGGTATCCTGATTGCTATGGTATTGATATGAGCAAAATGGGGGATTTTATTGCTTTTAAGGCAACGATTGCTTTATTGAAAGAAAGAGGCATGGAACAAGTAATGGAGGATGTGTACCAAAAGATCAAAGCATTAGAAGCAAAAAACGAACTTCATACCCAAAATGTGGTACGTGAATTATACGATCCTTTTACAACAGAAGAAATTTCAGATAAAATTGCACAACTCATTACACCTGACAATATTCAAATTCCTGTAGAAGTCATTTACCAGACAGTTGAAGGATTGCATGCATGTTGTCCGACCAATACAGGTGACTGGTATTTTACTGGTGACTATCCAACACCTGGTGGTAACAAAGTTTGTAATAAAGCATACACCAACTATATCGAAGGTAATAACCAACGAGGGTATTAATAAAATAGGCGCTATTAGCGCCTTTTTTATTAAACATGTTTTAATCAATAAAATTAATTAAAGTCGATAGCAAATTGCGTTGATATTCATTCCTGCTCCAACAGATGCAAAAATAACCACATCGCCTTTTTCTAATGCATGCTCAGCATACTTTCCTTTAAGCACTAAGTCATATAGAGTTGGAATTGTTGCTACAGAACTATTGCCTAATTCATGAATACTCATTGGCATGATATCTGCAGGGATCTCTTTAATATCATATAATTTATACAAGGCTTTAATAAAACCCTCATCCATTTTTTCGTTGGCTTGATGTAGAAAGAATTTTTTCACTTCTTGAATCTCTACGCCCGCTTTTTCTATACAGGCCTTCATGGCAATAGGTACATTCTTAATCGCGTACTCATATACCTTTCGGCCCTTCATTTTAATATACCTTGTTGCATCATCTGCTTCTGGATGGTAAGACTTTCCCAAGTATAAAAAATAGGCCTCTTCATTGCAATGACTTTGTACACTAAAAGCTAAAATTCCTTGATTAGGATCTTCGCTATGTTCCAAAATACAAGCACCAGCGCCATCACTAAAAATCATACTATCTCTATCGTGTACATCAATGACTCTGCTTAAAGTCTCGGCACCAATCACTAAACACCTTTTTGCCATGCCAGATTTAATAAATGAATCTGCTTGAATCACACCTTGTATCCATCCAGGGCAACCAAATAAAATATCATAGGCCACACAGTTTGGGTTAATAATACCTAAATGATGTTTTACTCTAGAGGCTATTGCAGGAATGGCATCCGATTGTATGGTTCCGTTTTGAACGTCTCCAAAATTATGTGCTACAATGATTTGGTCAATTGTTTCAGGATCTATACCTGCATCCTCAATTGCTAATTTAGCTGCTGCAGTGGCTAAGTCAGAAGTATTGACATGCACATCGGCATACCTTCTTTCCACGATGCCTGTAATCCCTTTAAATTTTTCTACAATTTCTTGATTTGGTGTTTTAATCAACTCACTTTGCTCATCATAAAAAGTGTTTGCTACAAAATCATGATTAGATTTAATATGGTGCGGTATAATACTACCAGTGCCGGTGATAATGGTTGCCATAGTGGGGGGTAATTTTTTTGATAAACAAATAGCCCAACCACTCTAAGTTAAGCAATTTAGATATATTTATCGCCTTTGTTCCGCTTTACTTCTGCAACATATTCTTTAATGGATTGCTCTTTATCTTTACTACAAATCAATAAAACATCTTTTGTATCTATCACAATAAAGTCATCCAATCCCTGAACTAACACTAGTTTGTCTTTTGGAGAATTGATGATGCATTTTGTGGCGTCAATTACAATCACATTATCAGAAGCCACTGCATTACCCAAATAATCTTTCTCCATATTTTCATAAGCACTATTCCATGTACCTAAATCACTCCACCCAAACGAGGCTGGAATGACATATACGTTATTGGCCTTCTCCATAACTGCGATGTCAATAGATATATTGGTACACTGTGGGTAGATTCTTTGAATCGCATCTTTTTCGGATGGGGTATTTAAATGCATTTTTTCTTGATCAAACAATTCGTACATCTCTGGCTGGTGTTTTTCGAATGCGGTTAAGATGGAACTTATTTTCCATGCAAAAATTCCTGCGTTCCATAAAAAATCACCACTTTCAATAAATGATTTTGCAATTTCTAAATCTGGTTTTTCAGTAAAGGTTTTGACTTTAAAAACCTCCTTGGCAACTTCTAACCCCTCGTATTGAATATAACCATACCCCGTGTTTGGATGCGTAGGCTGTATGCCTAAAGTAGCTAAGGCTTTAATATGTGCTACAAAATCTAAAGCATGCAATGCAATTGTTTGAAAACGGTCTTCTTCTAAAATTAAATGGTCACTAGGTGCCACAATACATTGCGCATCTGGATTGATCTGTGCTAATTTAAAAGAGATATACGCAATACAAGGCGCTGTATTTTTTTTACTTGGCTCCGCTAAAATATTATCTACCGGCAGCATTGGCAATTGTGTTTTTACAATATCAACGTACTCTTCCGATGTAACAATATAAATATTTTCTGCAGGAATGAATTTTGCATAACGATCATAAGTCCATTGAACCAATGTCTTGCCTGTATTTAATACATCTAGAAATTGTTTAGGGAGCGAAGTTCTACTCATTGGCCAAAATCGACTTCCAATACCTCCAGCCATGATGGCTACATAGTGATTTTTGTTTTGCATAGATATGTTTTATAAAATCCCCTCTTTCATTAAATCATGTATATGAACCATTCCTTTATATTGTCCTTCATCTGCAACAATCAATTGACTAATGTCGTGCACTTTCATTAAATCAAAAGCTTCTATTGCCAATGTATTAGAGGAAATTGTAATGGGCTGCTTATGAAAAATATCAGCAGCTGTAAGGTCTTGTATACTATTGTGTTGTTCTAACATTCGGCGGATATCGCCATCGGTGATCATACCAATAATGGTAGCTTGATCATCCAACACAACAGTTGCACCCATCCTACTTTTGGAAATAGCAATAATGACTTCCTTAATACTAGTGGATGGTTGTACACTTGGTTGTAGATTCAATTTTGCAATGGCACCTGTTGTCAAGGTTAATCTTTTACCTAGATTTCCTCCAGGATGGAATTTTGCAAAATCATTGGATTTAAATCCTCTTAATTCCATGAATGCAATAGCCATTAAATCTCCCATCACCATTTGTGCAGTGGTGGAGGAAGTAGGGGCTAAATTATGAATACATGCTTCTTGATCCACTGTGGTATTTACGACAAGTGGTGTTGCCTTGGCTAAATAACTATCTAAATTGCCAACCATGGCAATCAATGGATTTCCAAAATGGCCAATTAAATCTACCAATATTTTAATCTCTGGGCTCTCGCCACTTTTACTAATAATCATCACCACATCTTCTGGGCCAATCATCCCTGAATCTCCATGAATGGCATCAGCTGCATGCAGGTAAATGGCTGGCGTCCCAGTAGAGTTACAAGTAGCCACAATTTTTTGAGCGATAATGGCGCTTTTGCCAATGCCGCTCACAACAAAACGACCTTTGGACTGCATGACAGTCTCAACTGCCGCTACAAATTGATCGTCAAAAAAATTTTCCAATCCAGCTACCGCTTTTGTTTCAATTCGTAAAGCGTTTTTGGCAATGGACTTGATATCGTATGACATAGGCATTTTATAGATGCAGCAAAGGTAATACTTCATTAACTTTGTATTTCATTTTTAACCTTTCCTTTGATGAAAGGTTTATTTTAAAAAATTATCCATTTTGATGAACTTTTCTTCAACAAAATGCGTTAACTTAAGAGTACATTCAGACAATAAACGGTTGATTTCAAGCTTATTAAGATGCCCACGACTAAAAAAACGACTAAAAAGAGCATAACCCCTCAAAATAAGGACTTAAGAGCAGCTTTAGAGCAATATTTTGGTTTCTCTGAATTCAAGGGCACTCAAGAACAAGCCATTGTTTCCTTATTAAGTGGCAGAGATACTTTTGTGATTATGCCTACAGGCGGAGGGAAGAGTTTGTGCTATCAGTTACCAGCTATGATGTTAGAAGGCTGCGCTATTGTAGTCTCTCCTTTGATTGCCTTAATGAAAAATCAGGTAGATCTAGTTAGAGGGTATAGCGAACATGACGAAGTAGCACACTTTTTAAATTCTTCTTTGAATAAAGGTCAAATAAAAGTGGTTAAAGAGGATTTATTAAGCGGCAAGACTAAATTATTATATGTAGCACCGGAGACTTTGACAAAACAAGAGAACTTGGATTTTTTCAGCGATTTAAAAGTTTCTTTTTTTGCAGTGGATGAAGCGCATTGTATTTCTGAATGGGGTCATGATTTCAGACCTGAATACCGCCGTTTGAAAGAGATGATGGAGGAGATCAATGCATCTGCACCTATTATTGCATTGACAGCAACAGCCACACCTAAAGTGCAAAGTGATATCGTAAAAAACTTATCACTTAATAATCCAGAAATTTTAATATCATCTTTTAATAGAGACAATCTCTATTACGAAGTACAGCCAAAAATTAAAAAAGACCAGACGGTAAAAAGTATTGTCAAATACATTACCAAGCATAAAAAGAAGAGTGGCATCATTTATACCTTGAACAGAAAAACGACCGAAGAATTAGCAGATATTTTAAAGGCTAATAATATTAAGGCGGTTGCTTACCATGCCGGACTAGATCAAAAATTAAGAGCAGAAAGACAGGACCAATTTTTAAATGAGGATGTACAAGTGATTGTTGCCACGATTGCATTTGGTATGGGGATTGACAAACCAGATATTCGTTTTGTCATTCATTATAATATCCCTAAATCTATTGAGAATTATTACCAAGAGACGGGAAGGGCTGGTAGAGATGGCTTAGAAGGGAATTGTATTTTATATTATTCTCAAAAAGACGTTTCTAAATTAGAACACTTTTTAAGAGATAAACCATTAAGTGAGAGAGAAGTAGGGGCGCAATTAATTGATGAAACAGTGGCATTCGCCGAGAGTGGTGTTTGTAGAAGGAGAAGCTTATTGCATTATTTTGGTGAATCCTGGCCCGATAAAAATTGTGGCAAATGTGACAACTGTTTACATCCAAAGGAAAAATTTCAAGCAAAATCTGAAATTATACAACTACTACAGACCATTCAGGCATTGGATGAAAGATTTGTGGCAGACTATGTGGTGCAAATTATTACAGGACATTATTCGCCACAGATTGGATTGTATCGTCACGAAAAATTAGCTGTTTTTGGAATCGGAAAAACACATGATGACTTATTTTGGAATAGCTTGATACGTCAGGCCATGCTGGAAGAATTGATTGAAAAAGACATCGAAGAATACGGCTTATTAAAACTAACAACGAAGGGTCAAAAGTTCCTTAAAAAGCCAAGCTCATTTTTGGTGGTGTTGCAAAATGTTTTTGCAGCAGAATTGGGCGAGGACGAAGAAAGTGAAGTAGCCGAAGAAGCGACCACCGACAATCGTTTATTTGAGTTATTGATGGACCTGCGCCAAGTGGTTGCTAAAAAAATTGGATTACCTCCATTTGTTATTTTCCTAGAGACTTCGTTGCAAGACATGGCCACATTGTATCCTACCTCATTGACCGAACTAGAACGTTGCCAGGGTGTAAGTAAGGGTAAGTCCATCAAATACGGTGAAGCATTTATCAAGTTGATAGAAGCATATGTTACAGAGCACAACATTGAAAAACCAGATGACTTTGTTATGAAGTCGGTGGCTAATAAATCAAGTAATAAAATTTATATTATACAAAATGTAGATAAGAAAATTCCTTTAGAAACAATTGCAAAAAACAAAGACCTAAGACTAGATAGCCTTTTAGAGGAAATGGAAACCATTGCAGCAAGTGGTACAAAGCTGAATTTAGATTATGCCATTGATGAATGGTTAGACGAATATGATCAGGAAGAAATTTTAGAATATTTTAAAAGCTGCGAGACCGCTTCATTACAAATTGCGCAACAAGAGCTGAGTGAAAACGAGTACACTTGGGAGCAACTTAAAATAATGCGTATCAAATTTTTGAGCGTTGTCGGAAATTAGTAGCAGCTTATTGATTGCCTTCGCTCGCATTTTGTTTTACAAATTGGTTGGCTCTAACAAAAGCATTTTTACGAATACTCATATAGTACAAATTATAATCTGCAATATGATAATTGCTGGTATTGTATAAAAAATTTCCAAAAAACTTTGGCTTGGGTGTCCATAATATGCCATTGTGATTGATTGCTCCAGCAACGTTTGGAGTAATTTTTTTGAAGTTATACAATACGGACCCTTCATTCGCCTTCCTATCAACAACAGTTTGATTGCTGCTCCATGTTAATGGATTGGTCACAATAGAGGTGAATTTTTCAATTGCAACAAATGGAGGCGTATAACCTTCTTTATATGTTCTCCAAGCACAAATGCATCCTGTTTCGATAGGAGTTGTACAAGCCTTAATATAGGCGTAATCCTTAGGATCAATAGCCATTCCAACAATGTAGGCCACCACTAATTTTTTTGACAAAGGTTTACCATCAAAATACTCCTTAAGCAATCTCTTTGCATGGGTACTTCCCTGACTATGTGATGCTATGATGATTGGTTTATTTTGATTGTAATTTGCTAAAAAGTAATCAAAAGCTTGTTTGACGTCTTGATAAGCTAATTCAAATGCAGCCAAGGCTTGTACACTGTCCAATTTCGAGACAGGATAGTAACTACTAATATGTGCTTGTCGATACCTTGGGGCATAGATGGCACCAACTTCATTAAAGATACTTGCCTGATTTAAAATAGTTGTAAAATCTGTTGAAATATTAATTTCTACAGATTTAATAGAAGCCGACCAACCATTGGGCTTTTTTGGATCCATATAAGTGGTAGGATGCACAAAAAATACATCCGCTAATTGTTTTTCTTGGTAACCTTGTGCTAATTTAATTGGTAAACTATCAGAAGGATCCTTTTTAAGTGGATGTGCAGCCCAGTTTTGTAGTTTGCTGTAGTCCGGTTGCTCCTCCCAATCGATTTTGGAATAAACAGGCTGGTAGGTTTGATAGTTACTCTTGCCGCAGCCTAGGGCCATCAATAAGACAAATACAAAAAATACTTTTTTCATTATGTAAAGATACGATTTAACCTATTTAAGTATTTATATACTTTACTGATAATTTATAAAATGCGTAGGATGCAAATAAATTATTTTATTTTTACCTAAAGCATTCAGATTGCATCTACTAAGACATATCCCATTTTTAAAAGCGGTATTTCAACATAGCATCACTGCTTTTGGAGGACCTCAAGTTCATTTGGGACTGATGCAACATCGTTTTGTAGAAAAAAGAAAAGACCTGACTGCAGAAGAATTGATGGAGTACAATGCTTTTTGTCAACTGTTACCTGGGGCTTCGTCCACCCAAACGGTTGTCTTGATTGCTTTAAAAAGAGGTGGTTTTTTATTGGCACTACTTACCTTACTCATTTGGATTTTGCCAGCAACCTTTTTGATGACTTCGCTTGCCATTATCTATTTGCATTTTGATGTGCAACCTTTTTTGAAAAATTTACATTTATTACAACCCATGGTCATTGGTTTTATAGCTAGCGCAACTTATCTTTTGTATAAGAAGGCCATTCACAATACCATTACCATTTTTATATTTATACTAGTAGCCATACTGACTTATATTGGTTTTAAAACACCATGGACGATTCCTATATTAATTGTTCTGGCAGGTGTCATCACCAATTTTAGTAATAAAAGAATTCCCAACCAGGGTGCTGCACCAAAAAAAATTAAATGGATTCATTTGCATCTTTTTTTATTCTTTTTTATCATTGCTGGGTTTTTATCGGAACAAGCGACGAGGCAGAACTGGGAAAACAAAAAACTTTTTAATTTATTTGAAACAAATTATCGTTTTGGAAGCTTTGTTTTTGGAGGTGGAGATGTACTCATTCCAATGATGTATGAACAGTATGTAACTCGTCCCAATTCGGAAAGAATTAAATCAACCAAAAGAGATGTTATAAAAATTAACAGCGATGCTTTTTTAACTGGATCGGGAATTGTTAGAGCCATTCCTGGCCCAGTTTTTTCCATTTCTAGTTTTACTGGTGCCATTGCCTTAAAAGACAAAGGGATTACAGCACAAGTAACAGGTGCACTTGTAGCGAGTATAGGGGTATTTTTACCCAGTTTTTTAATTGTTTTATTTTTCTTTCCTATTTGGCAAAAATTAAAAACCTATGCACTTTTTTTTAGGTCATTGGAAGGTATTTATGCAGCTGTAGTGGGCATTATGCTTGGGTCAACCATGTATTTATTAAAAGACGTATTTTTTGATTTGGCAGATTTATCTGTCTTCAAAACGGTTATTTATTTTGGGGTATTTTTTACAACCGCCATTTTACTGGCTCGGTTTAAAGTAGCACCACAGTGGGTGGTATTAGGGACATTCGTATTAGGAACGATATTAGCGCAATTGCCAACTAATTTTTAACAGTAATAAAGGCTTGAATTGTTTATTTTTACAGCCATTCATGAAACAACGCGTCCTACTCTTTTTGTTATTGACTTGTATTTCCTTTTCTTCGGTCAGGGCGCAGATGCATACCATAAGTGGCATAGTCTATGATATTTCTGGAAGAATGCCAATCGAAGCAATGATGGTGTCTAGTAAATTTAGCAGAACACAAACTGATTCATTGGGCCGTTACCTAATCACCATTCAGGCCAAAGACTCCCTAACATTTTCTTTATTTGGAAAAAGCACTCAAAAATTTGGACTAGATCAAATTGAGGATCATAGTAATTTTAATATAATGATTCATGTGACTGGTTTTGACCTTCCAGAAGTGAGAGTGCGCAATAGTTATTACAGGTATGATTCCATTCAGAATAGGATGGATTATGCCAAATACTTTAATTACGAACCTCCAGGCTTAAAACTGAGTAACCAACAAAACTTTTTTGGAAATGGAGGGGTTACCATTGGCTTTGATGTCAATGAAATTATCAATATGTTTAGGTTCAAGCGAAACCGAAACCTCCAATTTTTACAAAATAGGCTCATTTATCAGGAACAAGAAAAGTACATCAACTACCGCTTTACCAAGCGCTTTGTTCAAAAGCTAACAAAATTAGATGGCCCAAGACTGAATGTATTCATGGAATACTGTAAACCATCCTATCCAACCCTGGCATTATTAAACGACCTAGAGTTAGGCTATTTTATTCAACAGAAATTCATCCAATTTAAACAAGGAAGATAATTCAACCATTCATCTATTTTCTTTTCCAAAACATGGCATTTTAGCTATCTTTATTCACTAAAATTAGACCATTTTGAGAAAGCTAAATATGATTGCCCTTATCCTGATGCTAGGATTGTTCGCATGTAAAGAAAAGACTAAGCCCACAGATAAATTCAATGCAAGTGCACCAGTATCCGTTGATATTGCCATAGCCGCTACACAAGTAGTTGATAAAGTGATTGAGGTGAACGGATCGGTGGTGGCAAGTGAATTTGTAGATATTCGTCCAGAAACCAATGGCCGTCTTGTTTATTTACAAATTCCTGAAGGTAAAATGGTGGCCGCAGGCACTGTCTTAGCCAAGTTAAATGATGCTGACTTGCAAGCGCAAATGCAAAAAATAAAAGTGCAATTAACTTTAGCAAATATCACCGAACAAAGAAACAGTAAATTATTACAAGCAAAGGGGATCAATCAAAGTGACTATGACATTAGTTTGCAACAAGTCAATAGTTTGAAAGCAGACATGGCTTATACGCAGTCATTAATAGACAAAACCATCATTAAAGCACCTTTTGCTGGTCAAATGGGATTAAAACAAGTGAGTCTAGGAGCCTTCATCAGCACAGCCACTACAATTGTTACCTTGCAAAAAGTAGACCAATTAAAAGTAGACTTCACCCTGCCAGAAGTTTACCAAAATTATATCAAAGTAGGCAAGAAAGTGACTATCGAAAGCATTGCTAATCCTGGTGTTAAAATGACTGCAACTATTGCTGCTATTGAGCCTCAGATTATTGCTACATCTCGTAATATCAAAGTACGTGCTAATTTACAAGGCAAGTTGATACCAGGTGCTTATACAAAAGTATTCTTAGGGGAGAACCAACAAAAGCCAAGTATTTTGGTTCCATCTAATATTATCATTCCCGATTCTAAAGTAAAACAACTTGTTGTTGTTAAAGGGGGTAAGGCAAAATTTATCAATGTAGAGACAGGGTATCGTACTGCCTCTGGTGTTGAAATTACTTCTGGCGTTCAAGTAGGTGATAGCTTGATTGTAGCGGGGATGCTTTTTGTAAGAGACGGAAGTGATTTAAAAATCGGGAAGACATTGCCACTTGTTGACATTATTAAGTAGGCTCACAATTAATACATTATTGAGATGAATATATCGGAACTCTCGTTAAAACGCCCAGTGTTAGCCACTGTGATGAATATAGCGATTATCATTTTTGGTTTGGTTGGTTATTCTTTTTTAGCATTGAGGGAATACCCTGCCATTGATCCACCTATTATTTCAGTGCAAACATCCTATACAGGTGCAAACTCCGAAGTCATACAAAGTCAAATTACAGAACCTTTAGAAAAAGCGATTAATGGGATCCCTGGTATCAGAACCATCAACTCTTCGAGTTCAGTTGGAAATTCAAATATTTCTATCGAGTTTAATTTAGGCGTAAATTTAGAGACAGCAGCCAATGATGTAAGAGATAAAGTAGCACAGGCCACAAGAAGTTTACCAGAAGATATTAATAATCCTCCCGTAGTTTCAAAAGCAGATGCTAGTGGAGATTTTATTTTAATGCTTACTTTAAGAAGTAAGACAAAAGGATTATTGGAATTGACTGAATATGCTGAGAACGTCTTGCAACAAAGGTTTCAGACGATTGATGAAGTGACAAGTGTAGGCGTTCGTGGGAAGCGATTATCGATGCGTATTTTTCCAAACACGGATTTACTCAATGCATTTGGTATTGCATTTAATGATATTCAAACGGCATTGAATAAAGAGAATGTGGAATTGCCTTCTGGCCGTATTTATGGCAATAAGTCAGAATTTATTATTCGTACATTGGGAAGATTGTCCACCGAGGCAGACTTTAGAAATATTATTATCAAGGAGGATGCTGACGGCATTGTAAGATTAGGGGATATTGCAAAAGTGGAGCTTGGTCCAGAGCAAGAAGATCAGGGTACTTATTTTAACGGCGTACCTGTTGTGATGTTGACCATCTCTCCTCAACCTGGTGCCAATCAAATTAATATTGCAGATGAATTTTATAAAAGACTTGAAGATGTAAAAGCACAAAATAAATCAGATATTGAATTTGCAATACCTATTGATAATACCAAAAATGTACGTCGAGCTTTGTCGGAAGTGAAAGAAACCATTGTAATTTCATTCACGCTAGTGGTATTGGTCATCTTCTTTTTCTTCAGAAATTGGCTGATTGCAATTAGACCATTGATTGATATTCCAATTTCTTTGATAGCCACTTTCTTTATTATGTATTTGGCAGGCTTCTCTATTAATGTATTGACTTTATTAGCGATTGTTTTAGCAACAGGACTGGTAGTGGATGATGGGATTGTGGTCACCGAAAATATTTTCAGAAAACTAGAGGAAGGGCTCCCTATCAAAGAGGCTGCTAGAGAAGGCAGCAAGGAAATTTTCTTTGCAGTCGTATCTACCTCTATTACTTTGGCCGTTGTATTCTTACCTGTTATTTTCTTACAAGGTTTTGTGGGGTCCTTATTCAAAGAATTTGGTGTGGTAGTAGCAGGTGCTGTGTTGGTTTCGGCATTTGTATCTCTAACCATTACGCCAGTGTTGAATGTGTACCTGAACAGAAATGGTGGTCAACACGGTAAATTTTATGAGCGAACAGAGCCATTCTTTAAAGGAATGGAATTAGGCTATAAAAATGGACTTGCTAAATTTTTACAAATTAGGTGGATGGCATGGGTGATTGTTGGTATTTGTTTTGTGTTGATTATTCTTATTGGAAAAAATATTCAATCAGAGCTGGCGCCTATGGAAGATAAAAGTTCTGTTCGTTTTTCTATGTCAGCAGCAGAAGGAACCAGTTATGAGGACTTAAGAGCAGATTTATTGAAGGCTATTCGTCTTATGCAAGACTCTATTCCTGAACAAGCTTTCACTTGGGGTAGTGTGCCTGCATGGGGTGGCGGAAGCACTGGCGCATCTGGTAGATTGGGTATGGTAGATGTAACAGAAAGAACAAGAACACAATCTGAAATTGCTGCAGATTTAAATAAGAAATTTAAACGCTTTAAAAACGTTCGTATTTTCTCTATTGAAGAACAAACTATTTCGGTAGGTATGATGTCTCGTGGTTCTTTGCCAGTGCAGTTTATCATTCAAAACTTAGATTTTCAAAAAATAAGAAAAGTGATTCCTGAGTTTTTAGAAGCAGCCAGAAAAGATAAGACCTTCCAAAATGTGGATGTGAATTTAAAATTCAATAAGCCAGAATTAGATTTGACAATCGATCGTATGCGCGCCAAGGACCTTGGTTTATCTACAGCGGATGTATCACAAGCATTACAATCTGCATTTAGTGGGGCACGTTCTGCTTACTTCATCATGAACGATCGTCAATACGAAGTGATTACACAGGTACCTAAATCGGATCGTAACACGCCTACAGATATCAATAAAATTTATATCAGAAATAGTCGTGGCGAAAATATTCCTATTTCAAGTGTATTGTCAATTGAGGAGAATAGTAATCCACCAAATTTATACCACTACAATCGCTTTAATTCTGCAACCATTTCTGCTTCTTTAGCAGAAGGTAAAACCATTGGGGATGGCGTAAATGCCATGGAGCGTATAGCAAAAGAAAAATTAGATGAAAGTTTTCAAACTGCATTAAGTGGTCCTTCTAGAGATTTTAAAGAAAGTGCCTCAAATACTTCTTATGCTCTATTATTAGCGTTGATTTTAATTTACTTAGTACTTGCGGCTCAGTTCGAAAGTTTCACGGATCCTTTCATTATCATGATTACTGTACCATTGGCTATAGCAGGTGCATTGATTTCCTTATGGATGTTGGATCAAACATTAAATATATTCTCGCAAATTGGTATTATTATGTTGATAGGCTTGGTGACTAAGAATGGTATTTTAATTGTGGAATTTGCCAATAAGAAAAGAGAGGCTGGCTTATCCATTAAAGATGCTGTTTTAGAAGCTGCAGCGCAACGACTAAGACCAATTTTAATGACCAGCTTAGCCACAGCATTGGGTGCATTGCCAATTGCCATTAGCTTAGGTGCTGCTGCAACAAGTAGGAAACCTTTAGGTACTGTAATTGTAGGAGGTCTAATGTTCTCCCTAATCTTAACTTTATTTGTGATACCTGCAGTGTATACTTATCTGTCAAGTAAACATAAACGAGTGGTAGACTAACCTATAACTAACCTATAACTAACCTGTAACTAATCTGTAACTAACCTGAAACTAACCTAGATAAGACTTTAATTTAGATAGAAAGAATAGCCAACATTTTGTTGGCTATTCTTTTATAAT
>JBMOFB010000016.1:0-23390 GCA_049314475.1 Sediminibacterium sp. | reverse complement strand
CTTCGTCACTGTTGATAGCACCACCTGTAATACCTGGAATTTCTTGTTTGAAAATAATCGTTTGACCATTTGCAACCACTGTGACCATTCTACCAATTAAAGTAACATCGTAAGACTGCCACTCTCCAGCTGCTTTTGCTGCATTCACCCATGGATCAATGAAACCATATACCCCACCTAAATAAACGCTTTGAGGCTCTTTGCCTTGGTTGTCTTCGATCTGGATTTCATAACGGCCTCTTAAATACACCCCACTATTACTACCTTTTGGATACCTAAATTCAATATGTAATTTGAAGTCATCAAAAGTGGCCTTTGTTCTAATATTTTCACCAGATTTTGGACTAGTCAATACCCCATTCACATTCATCCATTGATTGTTTTTACCCATGACTTCCCAACCAGATAAATCTGAATTATTCAATAATTGAATTGGGGTGCCCCATGTAACTTCTTTTAAACTATTTAATCTTGGTGCACGAACTCCGGTCCATGTATATTTTTGACCATAAGGCGCAACCATGGTTCCTTTTAATTGATCTCCAATTAATTCACCTTCCACCACTAAATTATTTTGTGTATCATCCCATTGTGGCGGAATGGTAAAACTCATTTTGCCTTCTTTAAAAAATACTTGTGCAACAGGTCTTGCACTTCCTCCTTCTGACACAAATCTACCAATTAAGTATTTTTCTCCAGAATGTCGGACTTCTAACCAAGAAGGCGCAAGTCTTCCGCCACCCATATCAACTGTTAAATCCCAACGTCCTTCTAATGGATTTTCCTGTGCTTTAATAGTTGTATGAAACAATGAAATAGAAAGGATTATAACAAGATAATGCGCCTTTTTAAATAATTGTTTCATCGGATGGTCATATTTGAACCATTAAGCTAAATCAAATCGGTCTAATTCCATCACTTTATTCCAAGCAGCCACAAAATCATGTACAAATTTTGTTTTAGCATCATCACATGCATACACTTCTGCAAGCGCGCGTAATTCAGAATTTGAACCAAAAATTAAGTCAACTCTTGTTCCAGTAAATTTCACAGTACCTGTTTTTCTGTCCACCCCTTGGAAAGCATTTTGTGAATGATCCATGGCGCTCCATGCGTTATTGTAATCAATCAAGTTTACAAAATAATCATTGGTCAATACGCCAGGTGTATTTGTAAATACGCCATGATGAGACTGATCAAAATTAGTATTCAATACGCGCATACCACCAAATAACACTGTCATTTCAGGAGCAGTCAAAGTTAATAATTGCGCCTTGTCAATTAACATTTCTTCGGCAGAAACCAAAGTACGCGGCTTAATATAATTACGGAATCCATCTGCAATTGGTTCTAATACTGCAAATGATGCCACATCTGTTTCTTCTTGACTTGCATCTGCACGACCAGGAGTGAATGGCACTTTAATAGTTACGCCACCATCTTTCGCCGCTTTTTCAATTGCAGCAGCGCCTGCTAATACAATTAAATCAGCCATTGAAACTTGTTTTCCACCAGTTGCAGATGAATTGAATGCCTTTTGGATTGTTTCTAAAGCATCTAATACCTTAGACAATTGTGCTGGATTATTTACAGCCCAATATTTTTGAGGTGCTAAACGAATTCTTGCACCGTTGGCTCCACCTCTCTTATCTGATCCACGGAAAGTAGATGCAGAAGCCCAAGCAGCTGACACTAATTGAGAAACAGATAAACCGGAAGCAAGCACTTCTGCTTTTAACCCTTCGATATCGGTTGCATCAATCAATGCATGATTCACAGCAGGAATTGGGTCTTGCCAAATCAACACTTCTTCAGGTACTTCTGGTCCAACATAACGTGCACGTGGTCCCATATCGCGGTGTGTTAATTTAAACCAAGCTCTTGCAAATGCATCTGCCAACTGATCTGGATTTTCATAATATCTTTTTGAAATTGGGGCATAAGCTGGATCTAAAATCAACGCCAAATCTGTTGTTAACATAGTGGGTGCATGTGTGATAGAAGGATCATGTGCATCTGGCACAGTGCCAGCACCTGCTCCTCCTTTAGGTTTCCACTGATGTGCTCCAGCTGGACTCTTTACTAATTCCCACTCATATTGATATAAGTTCTCAAAATAGTTATTGCTCCATTTTGTTGGAGTAGTGGTCCAAGCACCTTCTAAACCAGAAGTGATGGTATGTACCCCATTACCTGTTCCAAAAGTATTCTTCCAACCTTGTCCTTGCTCAGCAATATCTGCAGCAGCTGGTTCTTTACCTACATACATGTTTGGATCTGCTGCACCATGTGTTTTACCAAATGTATGTCCACCTGCAATCAATGCAACTGTTTCTTCGTCATTCATGGCCATACGCGCAAATGTTTCACGAATATCTTTTGCAGATGCAATTGGATCAGGATTACCATTAGGTCCTTCTGGATTCACATAAATTAATCCCATTTGAACAGCCGCTAAAGGATTTTCCAATTCACGGTCTCCACTATATCTTTTGTCACCTAACCATTCTCTTTCATTACCCCAGTATACATCTTCTTGAGGTTCCCACACATCTTCTCTACCTCCAGAAAAACCAAAAGTCTTAAAGCCCATAGATTCTAATGCACAGTTACCTGCTAAGATCATTAAATCGGCCCAAGATAATTTTTGACCATACTTCTTTTTGATTGGCCATAATAATAATCTTGCTTTATCTAAATTGGTGTTATCAGGCCAGCTATTCAATGGGGCAAAACGTTGCATACCTGCACCTCCACCACCACGACCATCTGTCGTACGATACGTTCCTGCAGCATGCCATGCCATACGAATAAAGAAAGGACCATAATGTCCATAATCTGCAGGCCACCAGTCTTGAGAATTCGTCATCAAGTCAACGATATCTTGCTTCACTGCTTTTAAATCTAAAGACTTAAATTCAGATACATAATTAAAAGTCTGCTCCATCGGATTAGACAATGTAGAATGTTGTCTTAAGATATTTAATTTTAATTGGTTTGGCCACCAATCTCTATTCACTGGACCAGTTCCTGCACTTCCTAGTTTTGATGAAAGTGTTGTTGCGCCTGTAAAAGGGCATTTAGCTGATCCGTCTGTTGTTTGATTATCCATAATGAAAGTTTATATTGATATAAGAAACAAAATTACCCCTTTTTCACTAAATAAATGCGAAATCTAGTACAAGATTCCTCCATAAATCAGCTTCATTATTTTTGTCTTTTTACCGTAAACATTTTGAATATAAAAAATAGTACTATAAAAAAATACTATTGCTAGTATTTAAAAAATTTTTTAAGTGTTTGTATTAAAAGAAGTGAAAACATTCAACAATTTTTAAGCTCGAATCTTTCAACTTGAAAACTTCGTAATTCGAAAATTTGAGTTTTTTTTATTGTTACTATTTTATTTATATTCACTCTCCATAAACGCAAAAAAAAAATGTGTAATCAGTATAAAACCATTTTCTAATTGCATTATTCAATCAAAAAAAACAACAATGAGAAAAATCACAATGATCCTTGGCCTTGTTTTGATTTCTTGCAGTAGCTTGTTTGCGCAGGCTAACAAGAAATCCATTACAGGAAAAGTGACCACCGAAAACGGTGAAGCCCTTTCAGGCGTTACTGTATCTGAAGTTGCTGGTGTTGCCAAAACCCTTACAGATGAAAAAGGGGTGTACACTATTCAGGTAAATTCCAAAACAACAACTTTAAGATTCAGCTATGTGGGCTATAAAGAATCTGATGCAAACATTTCCAATAAATCAGTTGCTAATATTGCATTGTCACTAGAAGCTGGTGCACTTGCTGAGGTAGTTGTAGTAGGATATGGTGTTCAACAAAAGAAAGCGTTTACCGGAGCAGCATCTAAAATTGATGCAAAAGAATTTTCACAATTGGTAACGCCATCGGTGGACAGACAGTTAGCTGGTCGTGCTGCAGGTGTGCAGGTAGTTGCTGGTGGTGGTGATGTAGGTGCTCCTGCAAGAATCAGAATTCGTGGTGTGAACTCAGTATCTCAAGGTCAATCTCCATTAATCGTGGTAGATGGAGTTCCTTTTATTTCTGGAAACTTGGCTGCAGCTACGAATTCAAATGCTTTGGGCGATATTAACCCGAATGATATTGAAAACATTGAAGTTTTAAAAGATGGTTCTGCCACTGCCATATTTGGATCTAGAGCTGCAAATGGTGTGATCATGATTACAACTAAAAAAGGAACCAAGGGTGGCGCAATGAAAGTAAACTATGATGCAACATTTGGTTACACCTCCCCTTTCAAAACATATGAATTATTAAACAATGCGCAGTTCGTAGAAATTTCTAATGAAAAAAGAACCAACACAGGTGTTGCTGGTTGGGCAGCTGCAGGAGATGGTAAAACATACGATTGGCAAAAACTAGTCATGAGAAACAATACACCAACCTCTCAACACAATTTGAGTTTTTCTGGTGGTACCAATAAGAGTACTTATTTTTTCTCTTTGAACTATAGTGATCAAAAAGGTATTTTATTATCAAATACCAATACATCTTATCGTATCAGATTTAACTTCGAGAATGAAGTGAACAAATATGTGAAAATTGGAAACAACTTGACTTTGTCTAAGCAAGTAGATAATGATCAAAATAATGGAAGTAACGCATTGAGTGGTGGTATCGCCTCTGCATTAAGAATGTTACCGAACGTGAACCCATTTGATCCAACTAATATAACAGGCTACAATATTCGTTTCCCAGCATTAAACCAAGTGGGTCTAGGTCCAAACAGCAACCCTGTTGACGACAACTACACTAACCCTTTATTTACATTGAATGAAAACGTATACGAATCGGATAAGTTACGTGTAAACAATAACTTTTTCATTGAACTTAGTCCAATGAAAGGATTGAAAATCAGATCTGCATTCAACTATGATTTCTTAAATGATTATTCAACTGTTTCTTTAAGTCCAGTGCATGGAGACGGATTTAGTTCTATTGGTAATATCCAAAATACAGGTCAACAAATCCAAAGAATGGTTTGGCAAAATTACTTGAACTACAATACAAGTTTTTTAACAAACCATAATGTATACATCACTGCTGGACACGAGGTTCAAGAAGATATGAGTAGATTTGTATCTGGATCACTTACGCAATTATCTGATCCATTCTTCCAACAAAAGAACTTAATTTCTGGTTCTGGTGCTTTACAATTTGCAAGCGGTGGTTACGGTATGAGCGGCTTTCATAGTTTGTTCGGACGTTTAAACTACGACTTCAAAAGTAAATATTTTATCCAAGGGTCTGTTAGACGTGATGGACAAAGCTCATTGGCACCTGAAAATCGTTATGGTGTATTCCCTGGTGGATCTGTTGGTTATAGAATTTCCGAGGAAGGCTTTTGGAAAAATAATACTTTCTTAAGCGAAACATTTAGCGATGTTAAATTAAAAGGATCTTATGCTATTGTAGGTAACCAATTAGGAGGTTTCCCTTACTTGAGTACTTTTAGTTCTGCAGCTTATGGAAATATTCCAGGTCTTGCACCAAACTTAATTGGTAACCCAGCATTAAATTGGGAAAGAAGTAAAAAACTAGATGTGGGTATTGAACTTGGTTTATTAAACAATCGATTCAACTTTGTAGCTGATTGGTTCTTAAACGACATCGATCAATTAGTTTTTGCAGTACCAACACCAAACTCTGCTGGTATTCCTGGTAATTCAATTAGCCAAAACGTAGGTACGGCAAGAAACAATGGTTTAGAATTTTCACTTAGTGGTGATATTGTTAGAACAAAAAATTTCACATGGGGATTCAATGCGAACTATACTAAATTAGCAAATGAAATCACTTCTTTATATAGTGTAGGTGGTGTTCCAGTAACTTCGATACCAGGTTCCTATAATAGAATTCAAGTAGGTCAACAATTGAATTATATCTGGGGCTGGAATTATGTAGGTGTGAATACACAAACTGGTAACCCAATGTACAAAAAAGCAGATGGAACTCTTGTTCAAAGAAACACAACAAATGGTGGATACTTTACAGCAAGCAGCATGAACGATGGTGTAATGACTACATCTAATCCATTGACAGATGCAGATAGAATGAACTTGGGAAATAGCTTACCTACTTATTTTGGTGCAGTTACTAACAACTTTCGTTACAAAAACTTTTCTTTTGAGTTTATGATTCGTTTCCAAGGTGGAAATAAAATCATGAACATCACACGTCAAGAAGCATTGTTAAGTCAGAACTTCCATAATAACGGAATCGAAATTATGGACAGATGGAAAGCACCAGGTGATTTTACAAATGTTCCAAGATTGAGGTATGCTCAAAGTGCTACTGTGAATCAAACTGGCGCAGCAATTTCTAGATTCGTTGAGAATGGAGATTTTATTAGATTACAGAATGTTGTGTTAAACTATAATTTCAGCAGCAAAACATTGTCAAAAATCGCGAATGGATATGTTAAAAATGCGAGACTGTTTGCACAAGGACAAAATTTGTTCATGTTAACAGACTACTCAGGACTTGACCCAGACAATGCGAGTCAAAGTGGACTAGACAACGCTGTGTCTCCATCTTTACGTATTTTATCATTTGGACTTAATGTTGGATTTTAACATAAACTGAACCAAACATACTTTTACAAATAAAATTTTTAATAATGATACTTTTAAATAAAATAACTCGAAACACCTTCCTTTTGGGGATGATGTTGGTCGCTGTGGGTTGTGAGAAGGTGCTAGAAAAGCAACCTTTCAACGCCTTTACAGACGAAAGTGTATTTACGACTGTAGCAAGAGCTAATTTAGCATTGAACGGAGTGTATGATGCTGCACAAACAGGTGGCCCAACATTGGGTGGACGTGGCTATCCTTTTGGCGCTGCTACTGTTGAACAAGGAGATAATAGAGGTGAAGACATGGTTAATTTGCAAGCCTTTTATCAAATTACCTACCAAGGAACGTATACCCCATTCTCTGCAAACAACGTAGCGATGTGGGATAATAACTACGCCTTAATTAATAAAGCAAATATTGCGATTGAAGGATTTAAAAGCGCTGTTGCGTCAGGTGTTTTACCTGCAGCGACTGCTACTCAATTTGAAGCAGAGTGTAGATTCTTACGTGCCTTGGCACACCATGAATTGTTAATACTTTTTGCACGTCCTTACCTTGATGGTAATGGTGCTGCATTGGGTGTACCTTATCGTGATTACGCGGTAAAAGGTGGAGCAAGTTTAGAGCGTGTTCAAAAAGAAGCGCGTCCAAAAGTGGCAGATGCCTATGCAAAATTAATTGAAGATTTAAACTTCGCAGAAGCAAATTTACCTGCAATCAATGCTTCAGGTGCAATTATTAGAGCACAAAAGAGTGCTGCAATTGCATTAAAGCAAAGAGTATACTTACACATGGGTCAATTCAGCAATGCATTGACAGCTGGTAATGCTTTAATTCCTGCTGCTTTAACACCTGCAACACCAGCTTCGACTAGAAGCTTAATTGGCAACCATGCCCTAACTGCTACACCAAATGGTTCATTTGGATTTACAGGTGGTGGAAATAGTATTAGTTCTGAAAATATCTTCACCATTAAAAATGACCCACTAGACAATGGTTCTGTAAACGGTGCACTTGCTGCAATGTATGGTTCTACTGACCTATTAGGCCGTGGTCTTGTTTGCGTATCACCAATTATTTGGAACAACACAGGTTGGTTAGCAGAAGATCTTAGAAGATCCGCACTCTATCGTAACGGTGGAACTGCAATTGGAAGAGCGATGTTAACAACAAAGTACAATGACTATAGCGGTCGCGGAGACAATACCCCTATTATTCGTTGGGCAGAGGTATTGTTAAACCAAGCAGAAGCTGAAGCAAGAGTCGCTACAGCTGTTTCACAAAGAGCGATTGATCTTTTGAATTTAGTAAGAAACAGGTCTTTACCATCAACTGCATCTCAATACACTGCTGCTAGTTTCGCTTCAAGAACGGAATTAATAAGAGCGATTTTATTAGAAAGAAGAATTGAATTCTTAGCAGAAGGAAGAAGATGGCCTGATATCCACAGAACTGCGCAAGATCCTATAGTGGAATTAAGAGCAAGTGGTATCCCTGCAAAAGTATCAAATGGTGGTGTAACTGGAACTACTTTAGCACAATATGGCATTGGACTAGCGGTGACTTTAGGTCAACCAGCAATCCCATACAGTGACTTTAGATTTATCTGGCCAATACCAGGAGTTGAAGTAACAACCAACCCTATTATTGTTCAAAACCCAGGCTACTAAACATATAAGATGATTCATCTTTTAAAAGGGGCTGCTGTAAAAAGCAGCCCCTTTTTTTATAAAAAAAGTACCAGCTAAAATTGATTACGCATTTTAAAATAATATATTTGTTTATTGATTCATACCCATAAACTTTATTCAGTTTTTCTTAATTAAATGTTACCCCATATGAAAAAATCAATTTTTACACTATTAAGTACAATCGCATTGTTTTTAGTAACTAGTTCATTTTCCAACTTAGCAGACAACCCCGACGCCATAATTGGTGTGTGGAAAACAGGAGAAGGAAACGCTATGGTGCGTATCTATAAAAATGGGGAGAAATACCAAGGAAAAATAGTTTGGTTAAAAGAACCAAATGACCCTGAAACTGGTAAGCCAAAGCAAGATAAAAACCATCCTGAAGAAGCAACTAGAACAAGACCGATACTTGGAATGATTAATATTTGGGGCTTCTCTTACAAAGAAACGAATCTTTGGGATGATGGTAATATTTACGATCCTAAAAATGGCAGCACCTACTCTTGTACCATTAAAATGATCAACCCGAACTCACTAGAAGTAAGAGGATATATTGGGGTTTCAATTATTGGAAGAACAGATAACTGGACAAGGCAACAAGCGAAATAGCACTAAGGAGATACAAAATTTAGACTAATATTAAAAAACAATGGGTTGCCTAAATTACTAGAAAAGAAACGTTGACTGTCTTCTCTAGCATCATACCTGTTAACTACATCGAAACGGTAATTGTACCTCAAACCTGCTTGTGCGTTTATCCAAAGAAATCCAGTAAGCTTTTTATCCCACATGATTCTTGGCTTTACTTCTCCACGTTGGATATATGCATTTCTACCCAACGTACTTGGCAGTTGCATTACAAATTGATTTCCTTCTAATTCAAACCCCGCCTGTAACATGCTTGTTGTAGAGAAATTATATCGAACAAAACCACGAGCAGGAAGTAAAAGTTCCATACCCCATTTATCATTGAATGTTTTATTCCAAAATAAAACAGGTAAATGCATTAATTGACCTGCACGGTAAGTTCTAGCCAAACCAGTACCAATCATATTTTTTTCGGATGTCTTCCATCCATAAATGACTGTCCCACTAAAAGTAATTGCTTTGTTTTGAATCGCATTTGCATTTTCAAATAAGCCATTTACGTCTGTGCTAGCTTGAAAAATTAAAAAATTCTTTTCATTCAAAGGTTTAAAAACAGTGGTATTGATGCCTGCTGTTAATAAAGCGTTTTTATCTAACGCAGTTGCAAAGTCATTTTCGCTTGGATTGGTAACATTGAATTGACTATTCCAATAATTCACCCCCATTTGCCAAATAATTTTATTGGTCGAAATAACAGGCACATTGACTTGTGCTCTTATTGCATTCACTCGGGCTATATCGATTTGTTTAGGAAATTGTCTGGAATTAAAACGTATACAAAATCCACCATATTGCTCAAATCCTAAACTTAAAATTCTTTGAGGTGTTTGATTCAAAACTTTTTGAGAACAATAACGTTTAACACCGTCGGCGTCTCCAAAATTACTGTAGTCAAAATTTTCGGTTGTATCAGTTTGGGCAAAAATAAATGAAGCACTAAATAAACATAAAAGAGTAAATAGTAGACGCATAAAATAACGTATTTATTTAAATACAAATATAATAGTAAACCGTTTACAATGTTTTAAAAGCATAAGCCGAAGTAAATTATTTTTTCTTAGGCTTACCGAGTGGGATCGCGCAAATAAAAAGCGCCCTGAGCAAATGCAAAGGGCGCTTAATCTTAAATCCTAATTTAAATTCTAATGTGGAGTCGAGGGGAGTCGAACCCCTGTCCAAACAAAGTTACCATTGGTCTTCTACATGTTTATTGTTTTATTATTTGTCGGTAATCAGCAGGAAAAACACAAACCAATTGATTACTTAGCTGTATGGTACTTAAATAAGCGGCACAGCCTATGCTTATCGCATCCCTTTTTGTTTTGATTAAGCTAAGCAGCGGGTAAAGGGCCTACCTGCTAGCTCGGCCATAATGGAAGTTAATTCACTGAATTAAGCAGCCATGGCGTAATTTGTTTCGCCTTTTGATTGTTTGGTATTCAGATTAAAGTGCTAATTACCCAACGCACTACATGCTTACCCCAACCGCTACGCTTGCTGTCAAAACCATACGACCCCAATTACTGCGATTAAAGCAAGTACAAAATTACAACTAATAAATGGATTTTTATGACTGCCTACTTAAATAAACGCCAGAAGTCCAATCCTAATGCATATAACATCAGGCCAAACATCAATACCATGCCTGCAATTTGTGCATATTCCATGAATTTATCACTTGGCTTGCGTCCTGTAATCATTTCAAATAGAATAAATAAAGCATGTCCCCCATCCAATGCTGGAATCGGTAATACGTTCATAAAACCTAATACAATCGAAAATACGGCTGTCAAAGTCCAAAAACGCTCCCAATCCCACTGAGATGGAAAAGTATTACCTATGCTAATTAAACTACCAAGTGAATCGTTTGGATTGACCTTTCCAGTAAAAATTTGCTTGATACCTGTTACATAATTATCCAATGTAGTAAAACATCTTTTGACACCAGTTGGAATGGCTTCGGCAAAACTATACGCCTGATGCACTGTTTTAAAAAGTTGCATTGGTAATTTTACAAATAATCCAAGCTGTGCTTTATTATTAATTAAAGTTC
Organism: Sediminibacterium sp.; assembly: GCA_049314475.1. Classification (GTDB taxonomy): domain Bacteria; phylum Bacteroidota; class Bacteroidia; order Chitinophagales; family Chitinophagaceae; genus Sediminibacterium. The sequence continues at coordinate 12,381 of JBMOFB010000016.1, read as the reverse complement.
TAATCTTCACAGTATCCATTCCTCTTTTAGCAAGGATGGTTACCAATGAATCACTATACTTTTTCTTCACTTCAATGAACTCATGTTGGTATTTCACTGATTGTCCATTGATACTTAACAAAGTATCATTTTTCTGGAAACTACCTTCTACCACGACTGCTGATTTACCAATCGAGTCTACAATCACCGGGAACAATGGCAATACAAAAGCAGTTGAATTATTTGCATTTGCCAATTCAGCAGCTATGTTTGATGGAATAGGCAAACTCAATACACTATCTCCCCTTTTTACTTGGATTGTTTTTGGGTCTTCTAAAACTAATTTAGACTCTAATTCAAAGAAATCTTTTAATTCTTTTTGATCCAAGGATACAATAATGTCTCCATCTTGCATACCCATTTTCTCAGACAATGCTGAAGTATGTATGCCATAACTTAGATTTTTTGCTGGTAAAAAATCGTCTCCCCAAAACCAGGCAATGCCAATGAAAATAACAATTGCTAAAATCACATTCACCATCACACCACCTAACATGACAATCAATCTTTGATAAGCAGGTTTTGATCTTAACTCATAAGATTCAGGGGCTTTATTCAACTGCTCCTTATCCATGCTTTCATCAATCATCCCAGAAATTTTTACGTAGCCACCAAAAGGAACCCACCCTAATCCATATTCTGTATCGCCTATCTTCTTTTTCCACAAGCTAAAACCTGGATTAAAGAATAGATAAAATTTTTCTACTCTTGCACCAAATAATCTAGCAGGAATAAAATGTCCTAACTCGTGTAATACAACGATGATAGAAAATGATAAAATAAATTGTGCAGTTTTTGTTGCAAGTACGGTTAAATCGATAGCAGCTAGATACATGTTTTTATAGTTGTATTAAAGAAGCAGCAAAATCTCTTGCAGCTCCGTCGGTTTCATAATAATCATCCAAACTTGGATGTTCGATAAATTCAATTTTCTCTAAAGTTCTTTCAATTAGATCTGTCATATCTAAAAATCCAATTCTATTTTTTAAAAATGCATACACTGCAATTTCATTGGCAGCATTCAATACACATGGTGCATTCCCCCCACGATGCATGGCTTCTGTTGCTAAAGATAAATTTATAAAGGTCTTTACATCAGGCTCGTCAAAAGTCAATGTATTAGGTTTATCAAAATGATATCTTGGAAAATCATTTGCTAATCTTTTTGGGAAAGCCATGGCATATTGAATAGGCAATTTCATATCAGGTAACCCCATCTGTGCTTTAATACTACCATCCTGAAACTGCACCATACTATGAATAATACTTTGCGCATGCACCACCACATTGATTTGATCTGGCCTTAAATCAAATAACCATTTTGCCTCAATCATTTCTAAACCCTTATTCATCAAAGTCGCAGAATCAATGGAAATTTTAGCCCCCATACTCCAATTAGGATGTTGTAAAGCATGATCTCTTTTTACATTCACTAAAAAATTTGGCTTCTTTCCTAAGAATGGGCCACCACTTGCTGTGAGAATGATTTTTTCGATGGGATTACTGCCTTCACCAACAAGGCATTGGAATATAGCAGAGTGTTCGCTATCTACAGGAATAATCGCAGCACCTTTTTCTCTTGCAGTGCGCATTACAATGTCGCCTGCCACCACTAAAGTTTCTTTATTCGCAAGACCTACTGCTTTCCCATTTTCAACAGCAGTGAGTGTTGGTTTCAATCCAGCAAAACCTACAATACCCGCCATCATAAAATCATAGCAATCCATGGCGGCAACTTGTTCTAAAGCTTCTTCTCCTGCAAAGACTTTAATTGGTTTACCTTCTAATGCTTTTTTTACAATCGCATATTTACCAATTTCCCCAATCACTACAATATTGGGTTCAAATAATAATGCTTGCTCAATTAATAAGGACTCGTTTGCATGCGCCGTCAAAATCTCAGCGACAAATAAGTCTGGGTTCGCTGCAATCACCTCTAGGGTTTGTTTCCCTATGGAACCTGTTGATCCGAAAATAGCAATTCTTTTTTGACTCATCCAATTATTTACTTGTGGTTAAAAATACACTTTTTATTCTATTCTTGCTATTTGCCTAATTGAATGCGCAATGCATCTGCAATTTTTCGGTCATTGCTTAATCTTGGTACTTTATTCTGTCCTCCTAATTTTCCTTCGGATTTCATGTAGTCAATAAATCCATTTTTGGGAACCACTGTGACTACCAATGGTACTAAAATATTTCCTGCTATTAAATCTTGGTAGTAAACGTTTTTAGCACACATGGCTTGATCTAATTTGGATTTAAATAGTTCCATATCAGTTGGTAGTCGCTCAAATTCAACCAACCATTCATGGTAACTTTTACCTTCGCCTTGTGCTATATAAGGTGCCACAGTAAACTCTACAATAGAAGCATTCATTTCATTTGCTACTTGGAGCATAGCTGCTTCTACCTCCTCTCCAATCACATGTTCTCCAAATGCCGAAATAAAATGTTTCACCCTTCCAGTCACTATAATTCTGTAAGGATCAATGCTTACAAACTTAACGGTGTCTCCAATATTATAGCCCCATAATCCTGCATTACTATTAATAACAAGTACGTATTGAACCCCTAATTCCACCTGAGATAAATTAAGTCTTGTAGGATTGGCTTCCTGAATATGCGCTAATGGAATGAATTCAAAATAAATGCCGCTATTGGTATTTAACAATAAGCCTTGTTGGTCTCTTGTATCTTGAAAAGCAAAAAATCCTTCGCTCGCTGGAAACAGTTCAATGGTGTCAATTGACTTTCCAATGGTATCAAATAATTTAGACTTATAAGGTTCAAAATTCACACCCCCCTGAACCAATACTTGTAAATTTGGAAATACTTCTTTTACAGATTTACCAGATTTTTGGACAATACGGTCAAAATACATTTGCATCCAAGGTGGTATGCCTCCAACCAAAGTCATATCTTTTAAAATTGTCTCGGCCACAATATGATCCAATTTCTCTTCCCATTCTTCGATGCAATTGGTTGTGTAACTGGGTAATTGATTGCTTCTTAAATAGGCAGGGATATGGTGGTTCACAATGCCACTTAATCGTCCGGTAGGGATCCCTCCAACCCTTTCTAAAACTGGTGAACCACTCAAAAAAATCATCCGCCCATTCACAAACGCATGCTGTCCGGTAGTCGCCATATAGGTTAACAAGGCGTTTCTGGCCCCATTAATATGGTTACTAATAGAATCTTTTGTAATAGGGATGTATTTAACACCGCTCGTTGTCCCGCTGGTCTTTGCAAAATAGATCGGCTTGCCTTTCCAAAGCACGTTTTGAGTCCCTTTTTTGATTTGTTCTATATAGGTCTTAAAGGCTTCATAGTCTCTTAATGGTACTGCTTCCTGAAATTCATGGGGACTATTGACTTGGTCAAATTTATGCTCCTTGCCAAAAACAGTGAACTTTGCGGTCTTAAGTAATTGATTTAGAATGTTTTGTTGATCCTCCAAAGCTGAATTTCGCTCTTTTTGAATTTGGCGATAGATCGCACCAGCAAAAGGTTTTGCCAATAAAGACTTAATATTCATAAGGTTCAGTTAAAGACTTTGAAGTCAGGAGCAAATTTAGGGGGTATTTTACGGAACTTCAAACCTCTTGTGGGTTTCTAACCTTAAAATATAGCTAAATTATATTTTTCAAGAATTCCTTGCATATTGCGATAATTATAATTACCTTTGCCCTCCTAATTTTGGACAATTATGTTAGCAGTAGTAAAAATCGCAGGACAACAATTCAAAGTACAAGCAGGAGATAGCTTGTATGTACCTCACCTGCAAGGTAAAACCGGAGACAAGGTTGAATTCAATGATGTATTATTCGTTGATAATAATGGAAGCATTTCTTTCGCGACTAAAGCGGTAGTGAAGGCTGAAATTACAAACGACCTAGTTCAAGGTGACAAAGTGATCGCTTTTAAAATGAAAAGAAGAAAGGGTTTCCGCAAGAAACATGGTCACAGAACGCACTATACTCAAATCAAAATCGAAAACATAGCTTAAACTAAGATACTATGGCACACAAAAAAGGTGAAGGTTCCGTTAAGAACGGCCGTGATTCACAAAGCAAAAGATTAGGCGTAAAGATATATGGTGGACAACCAGCTTTAAATGGCAATATCTTAATTCGTCAAAGAGGTACGCAGTACCACCCTGGAAAGAACGTTGGTTTAGGGTCTGACTTTACTATTTTCGCTTTGACAGATGGTATTGTTGAGTTCAAAAAGGGAAAAAATAACAAAACAACGGTTTCAGTCGTACCTGCTGATTTAGTGGCATAAAAAATATTTTTTGTTGTTATTAAAAAAGTTTTTTACTTTTAGAGCATATTTACTAACCATTAAATCTAAAAAACATGGCAACTGCAAAAAAAGCGGCTAAAAAAGCTGCTCCAAAAAAAGCTGCAAAGAAAGTAGTTAAGAAAGCTGCTCCTAAGAAAGCTGCTAAAAAAGCTGCTCCTAAGAAGGCTGCTAAGAAAGCTGCTCCTAAGAAAGCTGCTAAAAAAGCTGCTCCTAAGAAAGCTGCTAAGAAAGCTGCTCCTAAGAAGGCTGCTAAGAAAGCTGCTCCTAAGAAGGCTGCTAAAAAGAAATAATTATCTTCGGATAATATTGAAAGACCCTCGATATTATCGAGGGTTTTTTTTTGCACTTTAGTTTCCACTCCTACCTATGGGCCCCTAGTTTTATTTATATTTGCCCATGCACAATTATGAAATCGCAGAATATTTTAGCCTATTAGCTAAACTCATGGACATCCATGGTGAAAATGCTTTCAAAATAAAATCATATAGTAACGCTGCCTACACCCTAGACCGAATCAATGACCCCTTGGATGCCATGACACCGGCTCAAATTGCAGGAATAAGAGGTATTGGAGATGCCTTGGCACAAAAAATTGTGGATTTGTTGGCCACAAAAAAGTTACAAATCCTAGAAGACTATATAGAAAAGACCCCGGCTGGGATTTTAGAAATGTTAAAAATCAAAGGCTTAGGTCCTAAAAAAATCATTACCATCTGGAAAGAATTGGGCATTGAAAGCATTGGAGAACTTTTATATGCCTGCGAAGAAAATAGACTTGTCAACTACAAAGGCTTTGGTGCTAAGACCCAACAAAGTATTCAGGAGTCATTGAATTATTATTTACAAAACCAAGGCAGTTTTTTATACCAACAAGTTCAAGAGATTGTAGCCCAAATTGAAAATGCTTTGTCCCTTCAGTTTCCAAAAGACCAGCATCAGGTTTCTGGACATTATAAAAGACAGATGGAAACCCTAGATTATTTAGATATTGTAACGACGACTTCTAAGGAAAATCTGTCAGATTGGTTAACATCTAAAGGATTTATACTCGACACTACAAATGAATATTTAAGTTGCAAGGGGCCAGATCAGTTTGAATTAAGATGGTATTTCGTAGCTGAATCACAATTTTTTATTCAAGAATTTAGTCTTGCTTGTAGTCCTGAGTTTTGGATGGCATGGCAACAACTACCAAATTTTGATGCTCAAGCTGCTTTCCATTCCGAATTAGCCATTTTTGAACAAGTCCAAATTCCATTTATTCCATCGGCCCAAAGAGAAGCGCCATCCATCATCCAACAAGCAAAAACAAAAGGATTAAACTCCACCATTCAGGTATCTGATATTAAAGGCATTATCCATTCTCATAGTACTTGGAGCGATGGTTTACATACCATTGAACAAATGGCTATTGCTGCAAAGGCACAAGGATTGGAATACTTGGTCATTAGTGATCACTCAAAATCTGCTTTTTATGCCAACGGTTTGCAAGAAGATCGTATAAGCGCACAGCATAAAGAAATTGATCTTTTAAATAAAAAATTAGCCCCTTTTGTTATTTTCAAAAGTATTGAATCGGATATTTTAAATGACGGCAGCTTAGATTATCCAGATGAAATTTTAGACTTATTTGATTTAGTGATTGCCTCTGTACATTCTAATTTAAAAATGACCGAAGAAAAAGCGATGATGCGTTTAATGCATGCTATTGAAAATCCTTACACAAGCATTTTAGGGCATGCTACTGGTCGTTTATTATTAAGCCGTAAAGGATATCCTATTAACCACCAAGCTATCATTAAGGCCTGCGCAGCAAATGATGTGGTGATTGAATTAAATGCGCATCCAAGAAGATTGGATATGGACTGGCGTTATATTCATCAAGCAATACAAGAAGAGGTGTTGATATCCATCAATCCAGACGCACATGCCATTGATGGATTTGAAGATTGTAAGTATGGTGTTTTGGTAGCACAAAAAGCAGGACTCAGTGCGGCGCAAAATTTAAGCAGTTTTAGTTTAGCCGAAATGATGGAGTTTATTAGTTTCCAGCAAGCCAAGCGTGGGTAGATTTATTTTAATTATACAATGTTTTCTTTCACATAGACAATGTATTCTCCAGGCATTATTTCAAAATGATGATCCCCTTTGAATGTAAAATTAAGTCCCGAAAAAATATTGGTAAATTCCCCGGTGAATGCCTCATGCCTCACATGCACATAATGCCTTTCTGTGGACAGATTCAAAAGTACCAAAGCAGTCTGCCCTTCCCCCTGTTTTAGGAAAGCCATCACACGCAATTCCTTAGTTAAATTAAAAATTTGACCTACTTGTAAAACAGGATACTGTTTTCTTGCAGTCAATAAAGTTTTATAAAAATCGTGCAGCATGGGTGTTTCGGATGTCCATTGAATCTGGTCCTTATCAAAAAATGCGAGTCTATTACGATTAGGTAATTCTTGCCCACTATAAATGAGGGGCTGGCCATTCCATGTAAGCGTAAACACAGCCCAAGCTTTAGCGGCTATGCCATACTTTTCGTACTCAGTTCCGTTCCAACTATTCTCGTCATGGTTAGAAGTATAAAATAATTTATATGCCCCATTTGGATATTGCGCATATTGATGCAAGATATCCCAAACTTCATGTAAACCGTCCTTACCCACTTTTTCGGATGCATGCATCCATGACCATGCATAACTGGTGTCAAACACTTGATGGTACGCTAGGTCTTCACATTCTGCTAACCAATACAGTGTTTTTGATTGTTGTAAAGTGGTTCTAGCTTCAATCCAAAAATCCAAAGGCACTAAATGTGCCATATCACATCTATACCCATCAATATTAAATTGATTGACCCAATATGCCATTGCATCAATCATTGCAGTACGCATGGATGCATTATCGAAATTTAAATCAACTACATCATCCCATCCATTGCGTTCAGTAAAATTACCAGCTGCATCTTGTGCAAACCAACTAGGATTTTCTTGCATCCATTCATGCTGACTGCCGGTATGATTGGCCACCCAATCAATAATTACTTTCATGCCAAATGTATGTGCAGCATCTATCAAGTCTTTGAAATCAGCTTCGTTACCAAATTCAGGATTAATTTTTGTAAAACTGCTGCAAGCATAATAACTTCCTAGACTTCCTTTTTTATTGGTTTGACTAATCGGCGTAATAGGCATCAACCAAATAATATCAATACCCATGTCTTTAATTCTTGGAAGATGTTTTTGGAATGCTTTAAATGTGCCAGCTTCGGTATATTGACGAATGTTCACTTCATAAATTGAATCCGATTTTGCCCAGCTAACTTGCTTGAATGCATCGATCATAATTGTAGCATTTTTTTATTATCTTGTTGCTAAGATGACTCCTAAATTAGATCGCAAATTAAGTCTTTTACATGCAACTGCCATCAATATGATTGATATGGTAGGCATTGGCCCCTTTGTAGTATTGAGTGTGGTGGCGCAGATTATGGGTGGACCCTATTTTTTATACGCGTGGATTGCTGGTGCCATTTTATCCTATGTGGATGCCATGGTTTGGAGCCAACTAGGTGCAGCATTGCCAAAAGCAGGTGGTAGTTTTCATTTTTTAAAGGAAGGATACGGCGGAAAATGGGGGAAATTAATGAGCTTCTTATTTGTATGGCAAACAATGATTCAAGCCCCCTTGGTGATTGCATCTGCTGCTATAGGTTTTTCGCAATACGCGAATTATTTTTTTCACCTAAGTTTTATTCAAGAGAAATTAGTGAGTGGTGCTGTGGTGGTACTAGTGATTAGTTTACTCTATCGAAATATTGAATCTATTGGTCGCATATCAGTGCTATTGTGGGTGGGTGTTGTCACGACGCTTTTATGGATCATCTTTGGCGGTATTGCACATGGTAACTTTATGGAGCCGATATTGCATATCAATGATGGTCTTAAAATAGAATACGGACTGGTTGCTGCACTTGGATTTGCGAGTGTAAAAACCGTATACAGTTATTTAGGCTATTACAATGTTTGTCATTTAGGTGCAGAGATTAAAAATCCAACAAAGAACATTCCTAGAAGTATGTTTATTTCGATCACAGGCATTTCTATTTTATACTTAGCAATGAATGTAAGTGTCGCAAGTGTATTGCCTTTTGAAACCATTGTAAATAGTAAGTTTGTTGTGAGCGATTACATCAAAACATTATATGGACAAAATGCTGGTGCCATTGCTACAATTCTTATTTTAATGGTGGCATTTGCTTCTGTTTTTTCAGCAACACTTGGTTATAGTAGGATTCCTTTTGCTGCAGCACAGGATAAATCTTTTTTCGCCTTCTTTGCTAAGCTGCATCCTAGATTACATTTTCCGCATCGGTCTTTATTGGTATTGGGTGCAATTGCCTTTGTATTTAGTTTGCTCTTTAGATTAAAGGAAGTGATTGACGGCATCCTTGCCATGCGTATCATGATTCAATTCATTGGCCAAGCAATTGGCCTGTTGATTTTGTATAAAAGAAAAGGCAGTGGATTTTTTCCATGGAAAATGCCCTTCTTCCCAATTCCATTATTTTTAGCCATTGCAATATGGGTGGCTATTTTTTATTCTACAGGGCCTAAGATGATGCTAAGTGGATTGATTGTAACAGGATTAGGATTGATTGCTTTTGCTCTTGCCACTCGTTTTGGATGGATTCACAAAGCTAGTGAGGAGCAAGCCCATCACGATACCAATCATTAATCCGATTTTTACATTTTTGAGCATCCAGCCAATGCCTAGTCCAATTACAAGTAGCACAAAGAAACTTATTTTTCTACGTTGCTTCATGGACTATTGATTTTTTGGAAGCGATAATAAGTTGGCGAATAATTTATAGGCTCCTGGATTTCCTGCAGGCAATTGTCGGAACAATGCCAAGCTAACATAAGCAAAATTGCCCTTTCCAAATGGCGCAATCAATAAACTACCCATACTAGGCGCTTCTCCAGTATCACTCATTTGCAAAGGTGTTTGAAAACGAGCATCTATATTTTCGGCCTGATAGGTGCTTCTTTCTTGCACCCAGTTGTTAAAATCTTGGGCGCTAATTTTATTGGGAAAATTGAGTACTGAGTGATTCGGTAACACAAATGTGACATCGGTATTTTCTTCTGTCACACGTCTACCAGAGTTGACTGTAAATGGATAAGGCCCTACTTTAATATTTTGAGTACCTACTTGATTACTTTTAAGGTATTGTATAATCAAATTGCCTCCATTCGCGATATACTCGTTCAATACAGCTTGCTTATCGGATAAGTAAGCATACATATTAAATGCTCGAATACCCACTACAATCGCATCTAACCCTTTTAAATGGGCTGGTGTTAAATCTGACTCTTTAAGATACACTACTTCATAGCCTAATTGTTCCAATGCTTCCGGAATCGCATCTCCTGCACCATCAATATACCCCACTTTTTGACCTTGCTTTTTAATATCTACTTTCACTACTTGTATACTTGCATCCTGAAAATAAGTTTGTGCAGGTATATGATCGTATTGAATAGTTTTATGAAAAATGCCTTGGTCAAATTTTGGCGATGGCGCGTTACTTGTTGTAGGCATTAACACGACTGCTTTGACAGCTGCGACTTCTTTTTTAGGCAAGACCACAATGGGCTGATACACATCTCCTTTTGTAAGATCCACATATTTATATTGCACAGGATATTGCTTTTGAAACAATTGTCCTTCGATGGTGTATTGTAATAAAATTGAAAATGAAGGATCGTTTTCTGCTTTACCAACCATGGTTTGATCTTGCACCACAAACATGCCTTCGGTCTTTGGATTGATCAACCAATAAGGTTGTGAGATGGTTTGTGAAGTAGGGACTTTAAAAGCATAAGTAAATTGCTGATTTTGATTGTTGGCTAATTTGATATTCAGCAATGAATCTTTAATATTTGTTTGCGCTGATAAGAATTGTATCTTTTCCAAACTCGTATTGACATTGGATCTTTGATTGACCAAAACTTGAATTGCAAGATCCCCTTCTGGAACCACTTGTTGTTTCGTGGTGGTAGCTTCTACTAATAATCCACTTGCTGATTCAATCGTTGTCTGAATTAAATTTAGTTGGTAGTTCTTCCACTGGCTTTCGGGTAAACTTTTTACTTGTTGATACAATTGCACCAAACTTGGAACAATGGTAGCTGGTTGATCTATTTTATACGTACTAATAATTTGTTGAATGCTAGATTGGATTTTTGGTGCATTGAGTCTAGACCAATTAGTATTCACCCCATCCATGATATCCATTTTAGCAGTATCTCCATTTAAGTGTTGGAAGAACTCAAAATAAGAGCCTCTTCTTCTTGGCCTACCTTCCCCTTGGCTTTTATGCATGGTCCTTGCTTCGGCACCAATTTCTCCATAGCTTTTTCCTATGGTAGGATTGTACCCACCCACTTCTATCTTCAATTGATTGTCATTGGTGGTATTGACTGTGCCAAAATTAAAAGTATTCCACAAAATGCGTTTTGCTTTCCAGGGTTGTACACCATATTTGAATTGTTCAGGAAACATGTTGGGATCTGCTGCTGCAGTATAAGCTTCTTGAGCAATGATGGAAGAAGCCGCATGATGTCCATGACCAGCTCTTGCATCACCCGGAAATCTAGTTATGATAATGTCTGGTTGGAATTTACGAATCACCCATACCACATCACTCAATACTTTTTGATGATCCCAAATGGCTAAAGCTTCTTTTGCAGATTTACTGTACCCAAATTCATAGGCTGTAGAAAAATATTGCTCAGCTCCATCCTGCATTCTAGCAGCTAATAATTCCTGTGTTCTGATTAAGCCAAGTTCGATGCCCTGTTCTTTCCCAATTAAATTCTGCCCACCATCCCCTCTTGTTAAACTAAGATACGCAGTGCGATATCTAAGTTCTTTGGTGAGGTAAGGCAAAAAAGCATTGTTCTCATCATCCGGATGAGCTGCAATATATAAGACCGAACCTAAGACTTCCATCTGTTTTAATTGAGAAAAAATAGCAGCACTATTATTTTGTCCAAAAAGGATTTGAACAAAACAAAGTGTACTCAATAAAAGCAATGGGCACTTTTTCATGTCTTAAAATGATTCGATTTATTTACCGTGAAAAAAAACAGCATTGGATAAAATTAATTTTCCGCCCTCCCAGAAATTTCTGAAAATTGGATCATCGGCCATATAAATAATTTTACCTGCACCAATTTGTTTTACACCTAATAATACGCCTTCCTCTAATGCAGCTTTCGCTTTTACACCTGCAAAGCCAGTGATATAACTGTCTTTCTTAAAACTACCAACATTCCATGCGCTACTAGAAGGTTCGTACAAAACAACATCTTGCTTTAAGCTAAAATAAGTGCCATTGGTACCAAAACCCAAAGGATGTGTTTCGTCCATGTAGGTTTTATATATAGCCCCTGGGATTGAACTCTTTAAGGCTTCTTTTTCTCTATCCGCATATTTCAAAAGTTTTTGAACAGTTACTTTTTCATCTTTTGCGTTTTCTTTTATTTTAATACCCCAATCAGCATTGGAAGCCAATGTGCTTGCAGCGCTTTCTAAAGCAATCAATACACCACCTTTTCTTACAAATGCTTGAAGCTTGTCTGTGTTTGATTTTGAATTTAAATCTCTGTATTGTCCATCTGGCGCAATCAACACATCATATCTATCTAAATCAATTCTATTAAATTGTGCATAGGTTAATTGTGTGATTGGATAATTTAATTGTTGCTCAAAGAAATTCCAAACCTCCCCAGCAGATAAAGCAGCTATATATTCACCAGTTAACAAAGCAACTCTTGGTGCCTGGTTGATGATTGGGATATCTGGTGAGCCAAAATCAGCACCTTTCTCTGCATATCCTGTGTTCACTGCAACTGCTTCAATATTTAAACTACTACAAACTGCTTTTGTAACATCACTCCAATTATCCTGATTACTTGTTTTGAGTACCACTAAAGTGCCAATCTCAAAATTTCTACCATTCAT